>NZ_DCYU01000119.1:46679-68829 GCF_002331165.1 Pseudoalteromonas sp. UBA2102 | reverse complement strand
TCATGCTGCTTTTACCTCTGCAAGTGCTATGGCATCAGGTTTTGTTTCTAAGTATCCCCATAAAAACGCCAGTCCAACAATTAAAAAGCTAATATCTGTAAATGCCACTAGGGTACTGTTTGCGTTAATAACATTATTAACGCCTAATACACTATTAAGTGGTAAAACACTCATTAAGAATAAGGCGCAAAGCAACAAGGTTGCTCTAAAGTAGTTTTTATAGTTTTGCCAAAATGCTGCAATTACTAGCCATACTAACCACGCGTAAAAAAATACCGGCCCAAAGTAAGCATTGTGCTCAGCGCCAGCCACGGCATAGTTTAAAAGTACTTGCACAGGGAATAACACACAACAAGCAAGCACTAAACCACCGCAACTGCCTATAATAAAGCGGTTCCACCTTGCATACGCGTCAGCGCTAAGTGTTGGTGTGCTGCCTCTGGTACGCTTTGCTAACCACATCATCATGCCTGAAAGTGGCATTAAGGCACATGCTAAGCCAAGCATTACCCAAAGTAACTTCACAAATAAGCCAGCAAAATTACCAAAATGGAGTGGGAAGAGTATTTCAATAATTTTAATTGATACCCCTGCAATATCGCCAAAGCTACTCATTGAAGTGATGTACTCCCCTTGCCCATTGTAATGCAATAACTGAGAAGCCACGGCTTCGCCTCCTAAAAGGCGTAAATACACTTGTGCGTTTGTATCGTTATGCGCCATTACCGTGGCATCTAAAATAACAGCATGTGGGTAGCGTTGCTGCGCATCACTTAAAATAGCGGTTATGTTAGTCGGCTGATTTACATGACTAATTATTGGCTCAGGAATGGCTGTAAAAGTTTCTATTAACTTATCTTGGTCGCCTCCAAAGCTAACAAAAGCTGCTGCCGGTAGTAAAATTACGGTTGCGAGCCCTAAAAATGCGCCGCTAAAGCCAATTACAATATTAAAAATACTGCCCCAAATGCCCATTACTTTGTGGCCGTCACTCATGGTTACATCAAAGCCTTTAAGCCACCTAAAGGTGAACAGCTCTTTAATTAATTTACGATGTATAAATAAGCCAGTTACCGTACTTACTAATAATGTTAAACCTAAAAACCCAGTTAAAATAAGCCCTATGGGTCGCCCTAAATGTAAGTCAGCGTGAAACTCACCAATGTAGCTGGCTGCATCTGTTTTTCTATTGGCATAATATTGCTTACTGGGGCCATAGTAGGTATTTACCAACGCTAAGCTTGCTGGGTCAAATTCAAATGCCCGAAGTACTTCTTGCTGGTAATTTTCATCACCATGGTGCGATTCAAATACTAAAGCCAGTAAGTGAAAATTATGCCCTGTTGGCATAAACACATGAATGTTTTCACCAAACTCTTTGGGCACTTGAGCGTGGTATGTATTAACTAATGTGCTTATTTCGCTATTAGGAATATGTTGAGTTTGCTGCAGTGATTGGTTGGCCCAAATTTTTAGCTCAGGCCTTGCAAGTACTGCTAACGCGCCGGTAAATGCCACAACAAACAATAAAACGGCGGTTACTACGCCCACCCAACTATGTAATAAAAATAGCTTTTTTAAAGTAATTGATTTCATCCTTGCCCCTGCATTAATGCAAAATAACTTAAAATTCCATGCACTAAACACAAAGTGATCATGAGTAAAAATGGCTGCCATGCTTTTTCGCTAATGTAGGCATATATAAAAAGCCCAACCCAAATAATTGGAAACAGTAAAATAGGCAGTAAAATTTGTTCACTCATTTGTAAGGGCAAATAGGTAGTCATCCCGGTGATCATCACCGTAGCGGTTACCAATGCCAATACGCACGCCATTAAATGGCGACGCTTTGTAGCGCTAAAGGTTTTTTTATTATTCATTTTTAGCTCATTTAATAAATAGCAGGCGCTCACATCTGCACATGCAAATAACAACTATTTGCATTATATTGCGCATTTGTAAATTTATGCAACATATTATCGTTACTTAATAAGCTAACAAGCTCCTTTTTATTCGCACAATCAATGCCTGTTTATTTATAAAATTACATTTTTTGAGCATACTTGGTATTTAGGTAGGAAAATATGATGAGCTAAAAATGTTTTTAAATAATCCCAAAAACAACTGCGTTATCATACTGATCAGTGCTTAACTGCTTAGCCCATTAAAATAACGACTAAACAGGCAAATTTTTAACTTTAACAGTCAACAAACTCTATAATTATTGTTATTTTGTTAAGGCATATGCAAAAAGCTAATTGTCCCTAGGCAGGCTCTTTTAGCAGCTGTTAAACAAATCACTATACATTGATAAAATGAGAGAAATTTATGAGCGATAAAATCAATCCAGACGCGTTACACGCACTAAAAATTGCATTTACTTACATGCCGCAAGCAATTGAAGTAACAAAGTACGAATATGGCGAGCGCTATCAAACGGTGCTTGATCATATTGAAGCCGTGCGCGAAGTGTTACTTATAAACGATGTAGACCCAGAAGAAGTAGGCGGCGACATAAACCCAGAATACACGCCTAATTCTACCTATTAATGGGAAAAGTTTGCTAATTGAGCAAAACAATTAAGTTCGCGTGTTGATAGCCTAACACCCATTACTCAATATATTGCTCAGCGGTTTACGCCTGTTGGTATAAACTGTTAAAAACATATAAATAAATGTGCCTATCTGCCGATACGCATAACGATATAAAATACAATTAAGGTAATTGCGGTGAACTTTTTAAGGCGTTTTCACGATATAGTCTCAGACCAAACTCTGGATTTTAATTCTAAAATTAAAAACCTACTCGCGTTTGGCCTAGAAGTGTTCAGCCTTGATGTAGCAATAATTAGTAAAATTGATGCTAATACGTACACAGTATTACATGCTCTAACACCCGATAACGCCTTATTACCCGGTACACAATTTGAGCTAGATGGCACCTATTGCGTCCATACGTTATCTGCGGGCTCGGCGCTTTCGTTTCATAAAGCCTCACAAAGTACGATTGCAACTCACCCTTGTTACATAAATTTTCAACTTGAGTCCTACATTGGCGCACCTATAAAAGTAGCCGATAAAACCTTTGGCACTGTTAACTTTTCATCGCCTAACGAGTCACCTGCATTTAGCGACGAAGCCTACGATTACATTGAGCTATTTGCTCAGTGGTTAGGATCTGAATTTGCAAAAATAGACACCAAAGAGCAACTTTTAAAAAATAGCTACACCCTGTCAAAGCTCGAAAACATCGCGAATATCGGCACTTGGGAGGTCGATTTAATCGAGAACAAAGTTTATTGGAGTAAGCAAACTAAACGCATTCATCAGGTAGCCGATGACTATCAGCCAATAGTTGATAACGCGATTGAGTTTTACAAAGAGGGCGCCAGCAGAGAAGCCATAGACCAAGCAGTAGAAAACGCCATACACAAAGGTGAAAAATGGGATTTAGAGCTTGAGGTTATCACTGCACAAAACCAAGAAATTTGGATTTCGACTTTTGGAGAAGCCGAGTTTCACGAAGGTAATTGCATAAGGCTATTTGGTACATTTCAAGACATTACCGAATCAATCTTACTTAGAGAAGCGCTAAAAAAGAAAAAAGCCGAAGCAGAGCATATGTTAGAAGATAGAAGTATGCTATTTGCTAAAATTAGCCACGAGTTACGCACCCCCCTAAATGGCATAACCGGCATGCTCACCACCCTAATAGATGAAAAAGACACTGAAAAACGAGACGAAAAAATAAAAATAGCGCTACGCAGCGCTGATATTTTACTTAATATTATCAACGAAGTACTCGATTTTTCTAAAATTAATCATGGTGAATTAAAACTAGAGCCAACCGACGTACTGCTTAAAACCATATTTAGTGATTTAGCCTCTTTATATACCCCGTTATTTAAAGAAACCCATGTTGAATTAATCATAGATAATACAATTGATGATAGCTGCTGGGCCTTTTGCGACAGTACACGCCTTAGCCAAATTACCTCTAACTTATTAAGTAACGCATTAAAATTTACCGAGCAAGGCCATGTAAAACTTAAAACACAGCTCATAAATAATAACGATGCGTTATCTCTTGGTATCACTGTTTCTGACACTGGTCGCGGAATGACCCCCGCTTTTTTAGAGTCTTTATTTTCGCCGTTTACACAAGAGGTTGACGCTAAAAACAATAAAGGGGGCACAGGGCTTGGCCTAGCAATTATAAAAGAGCTTGTAGAATACATGGGCGGTACAATAAAGGTGACGAGTGAGCTACAAAAAGGCTCAACGTTTAGTATTAATATTCCGCTAGAGCTTGGTAAAGAGCAAATAATAGACGATATTAAATCAAAAATTGAGTTAAACAGCCACTCGCTCAGTGTACTTATTGTTGATGACAACGATATAAACCGTCGTGTGCTTGATGCCTCTCTTGATAAGTTAAACGTAAAAGCCGACTGTGCCATTGATGGCCAAGACGCTATTTTTAAGTGTAAGCAAAAGCATTACGACCTTATTTTTATGGATTGCATTATGCCAATCCTGGATGGTTTTGAAGCCACTAAAACGCTGAGAGCGCAACGTATTTGCCCTAGCGAAAGCACCTACATTGTAGCGCTAACTGCTAATACATCGTCGCAAGATAAACTAGCTTGCCAGCAAGCAGGCATGGATATGTTTGTCTCTAAGCCATTTAAGCTTCCGCATATCGAAAAAGCGCTTTCTAATGCCTTAGAACATACAGCTAAAGTAAACTCGCTTTAACTAGTAAGGATATAAAATGAAAAGTATAATAAGAACATTACTATTTACTGTACTGTGTTTAGCCATATTTAAGGGCATTTCCACTGAGCAATGGAGTTCATCAATAACGGTCGTTATTGTATCAGGCGTATTGTTATTAGTTACGTTTATCAATGGGAAAGCATCACGTAGCTCTTCAACTTATACAAGCAATGACTCTTCAATTTATTCTAACAATAACTCACACTCTAATAATGATTGCGGTGGGGATTCTGGCGGCTGTGATTAATAATTTAAAGCGGCCTATTAAAGCTTTGTAGAACGGAGGTATTTTGCCAACAATTAAAATTGCTAAACTCTGGCGTTCTATTGAAGCATTTGGAGAAATTTGTGCGCGAATCCTTGGCCTAGGATTAGTCTATTTAATTTTCTCATTCATAGGGCAAAAATTAATAGGTGAGCAGTTCAAAAATGATGTTCTACTAAGCTTAGTCGTCTTACCTGCAATTTATGTCTTAAAAGATTCTCATAAAATTCTGGAAGCAGTTTTCATAAAAGTCATTGCAAAAGATAACTCGATAACCGTATTTAGTGGAATACTAACAAGAAGAGAAGACAAGCTAGGCTTCAAAAGTGTCGAAAATGTTGAACAAGTAACAACATTTTTAGGCCGTATTTTTGGTTACTCTACAATCCACTTATATGCTTATGGAAGCTGGGTTAGGATACCTTTCATCAAAGATCCTAAAAGCCTTAGAGTTTGGCTTGAAGAACGAATACCTAACTAAGTTCTCAAAGTCGTTAAAAAAGCCGCCTTTGGAGAGGGCGGCTTGGGTTAACAAACAGCTTTTGGGTGTACCTATTGCTGTTACATCAAGAGACGATTTGCCTATTAAGCTGCATTTTGGTCTTGGTTGCTTTGCTCGCTATGGCGAATTAAGTAATCAAACGCCCCTAAGCTTGCTGTTGCACCACTACCCATTGCAATAATGATTTGCTTAAACGGCGTATTTGTCGCGTCACCCGCACCGTAAACGCCCGGTAATGAGGTTGCGCCTTTAGCGTCAATTTCTATCTCGCCAAACTTGCTTAGTGTAAGGTCGCTCTCTTTTAACCATTCGGTATTAGGGATCAAACCTATTTGTACAAAAATACCTGCAAGTGCTAATGATCTTTCCTCACCTGTTACACGGTCAGTGTAATTAAGTCCGGTTACTTTTTTACCATCGCCTACTACTTCAGTG
Source organism: Pseudoalteromonas sp. UBA2102 (assembly GCF_002331165.1). NCBI lineage: Bacteria > Pseudomonadati > Pseudomonadota > Gammaproteobacteria > Alteromonadales > Pseudoalteromonadaceae > Pseudoalteromonas > Pseudoalteromonas sp. UBA2102. Next base: position 62,848 of record NZ_DCYU01000119.1, on the reverse strand, counting down.
GTTTGCGCATTTTTAATAATAGTGATGTTGCTTAAGCTATTCGCTTTACGAATAAGGACTTCGTCAGCGCGCAGCGTATCAGCAAACTCAAGCACAGTTACATGCTCTACAATGTTAGCTAAGTCGATAGCCGCCTCTATACCCGAGTTACCACCACCAATAACGGCAACAGGCTTACCCTTAAATAGCGGACCATCACAGTGTGGGCAGTAAGCTACGCCATGGCCGCGATATTCTTGCTCACCAGGTACGTTCATTTCACGCCAGCGTGCACCGGTTGCTAAAACAAGCGATTTAGCTTTTAAAGTAGCCCCGTTTTCAAGGGTAATTTCATAACCATTACTACCGCGACCAAGCCCTGCTGCGCGTTGGTTATGCATTACATCTACATCGTATTCTTTAACATGCTCTTCAAGCTGAGCAACAAGCTTTGGGCCTTCAGTGGCTTTAATCGAAATAAAGTTTTCGATAGCCAACGTATCGGCAACTTGGCCACCAAATCTATCGGCGACTATACCGGTGTTTAACCCTTTACGAGCAGAGTAAATAGCGGCTGAGGCACCCGCAGGTCCGCCACCGACTACTAATACATCAAACTCGTCTTTTTCGCTTAATGCTGCAGCTTGTTTAGCCGCGCCTTTAGTGTCTACTTTATTTAAAATGTCGGTAAGGCTTAATGCACCTTGGCTAAATGGTTCGCCATTTAAGTACACAGCTGGTACTGCTAAAATATTGCGCTCTTCTACTTCGTCTTGAAAGAGTGCGCCGTCAATCATTGTTGCTTTAATTTTGCTGTTTGTTGCTGCCATTGTATTTAGCGCCTGCACTACTTGCGGGCATGTTTGGCAACTTAAGCTTATGTATACTTCAAAATTAAGTTCTTGATTGAGTGATTCTATTTGTTCAATGTCTTCGCTTTTTGCTTTACTTGCGTGTCCGCCAGTGTGTAAAAGCGCTAACACTAAACTTGTAAATTCGTGACCCATAGGTACGCCAGCAAACGTAATGTGGGTGTTTTTTTCAGGTGAATGCACAACCATAGATGGGCGACGTGCGCTCGAATCAGGGTTGCTCACTACCGTAAACTTATCGCTTAGCGAGGCTAAATCGTTTGCTAAGCTTTCTACTTCTGCTGATTTTTTGCTGTCATCCAAGGCAATAAGCAGCTCAACAGGTTGAGTAAGCGATTCAAAATGGCTTTTTAATTGATTTTTAATGTTGTTATCTAACATGGCTTAACCCTTTTTAGGAAAATTTAAACAGCAAGCCTCCCATGCCAACTAATGCATGTGCTAATGAGTCCGAGTTGAGATAGGAGGCACCAACAAGCGAAATGATGTTGGTTTAAGGGCAGTTACCTGCCCTCATAAAAGTGGGTAAACCTGTATTTAGATTTTACCAACTAGGTCTAGTGAAGGAGCAAGTGTGTCTTCACCTGGCTGCCAAGATGCAGGGCAAACTTCACCGTCGTGAGTTGCAATGTATTGTGCAGCTTGTACTTTACGTACTAACTCTTTAGCGCTACGGCCAATACCTAGGTCATGCGTTTCGATTACTTTGATTTCGCCCTCTGGGTTCATTACAAAAGTACCGCGAAGTGCAAGGCCGTCATCTTCAATCATAACGCCAAAGCTGCGAGTAATACGGCCAGTTGGGTCGCCAATCATTGGAAATTTAATTTTACCAATAGTGTCTGACGTGTCATGCCATGCTTTGTGCGTGAAGTGAGTATCAGTTGATACTGAGTAAACTTCTACACCCATTTCTTGTAGCTGCTCGTAGTAATCAGCAACATCGCCAAGCTCAGTAGGACATACAAACGTGAAATCTGCAGGGTAAAAGAAGAAGATTGACCACTTACCTAGTACGTCTTTTTCAGACACTTCTACAAAGTCACCATTGTGGTATGCAGTTGCGTTAAAAGGTTGAATTTTTGTGTTGATCAATGAAGTGCTCATAGTATTCCTCATTTATATTTAAAGTGTTTTAAAGTTACTCAACGCAGCCAAAATGTGTGGCCTTTCGCGTTGGCTTGATTAATACAATAAGCCCATTGGTAAACTAAATAAAATTGATTGTTTAGATTAAAACAATCGATTTTTAAGATTGAACTATCCAGCTCTTCTATTCGTAAACGATTTATTACCTGTAAGTGCTAAGAATACTGCTACAATAGCCGCGCTAAAAAACACACAACATAAGGCATGCTGTAATGGAAAAATTTGTTAATCATATTCAACTTGGCTATTTGGGGTTACTACCCTTTTTGGGCTGTGTAGCGTGGCCGCTTATGTTTGGCAGTAATAGCGTTAACTTGGAGTTTTTTACTTTTTATAGCATTGCTATACTGGCATTTATGGCGGGCAATTTATGGCGCGCTGGGATGCAAAGCTACAGCGATGCAATTAAAGCGGTTGTGCCTGTTATACCCGTACCATTTTTATCGTTTATTCCGCTGGAGTGGGCGCTTGCCTGGTTAGGGGCTAGTTTTTGGTTAGTTCTTATCTTTGAAAAAGCCACACCACAATGGCAAACCTACCATCGCGATTATCAAAAAATGCGCTTTATTCTTACCTCAGTGGTATTTGTGTGTCACATACTCACCATTGGTATGAGCCTTTACCCAAAATAACCTTGCGCTGCTTAACCTACTAGGCGTAATAGTGTAACATCCGCGCACTGCTATTTAAGGACGCACCATGATTGATACATTACGCCAGCAGCTTAACGAGCTTGGCGAAAACTACGTAGAAAAAAACGCCGCTTTTAAAATTAAAGTTATTCCGTTTTTTTGCGCTATTAGTATTAAAAAAGATCACAAAAATGAAGGCCGGCTCAGCTTTTACTCAAACCAATTAATAGAAATACTGTTAGTGGTGTTATTTATGTTGTTTGGGCTTACGCTTTATAACCCAGAGGCGGGTTTTACACATGGCCCTATTCATATTGTGTTTGCTATTTTAATTACCTTTAATTTAATTTTAAAACAAATAGCCATTGAAGGGCTTAAAACACGCCTTGCATTTCATCGTTTGCATGGTGCTAATACAGCGCAAAATACTCAAAGTGCAGATCAAAACACTCACAAATCTAATTAAGTTATGTATTTAAATCCTAATTGGCGAATTCTCACAGTAGGCGATGGCGATCTATCGTTCTCTAATGCGGTGGTTAATCATATAAAACCGGCAAAGTTAGTCGCATCTACTTATGATAGCGCTCAAACCATAGAGCAAAAATACCAGCACAATGCGCTAAGTAGTTTAAAAAAGTGTCATGTTGAGGTTATTAATTGCTTTGATGTAACGGACCCTTTATGTTGGCAAAAATTAGCTGCCCACCAGCACAGCTTTGATGTGGTTATTTTTCAGTTTCCGCTTATTCCAGCCTTTGTAGGGCGCGAAGCATTTGAAAGCAACACCCAAAAAACCAGCATGAACGTGCTTAATCGCGCGTTACTACATCAATTTATTAAATACGCTAACAAATACGCACTCGACAAAAGCGGCCCTATGCTTTGCTACATAACCTCAAAAGATGTAAAACCCTATCGCGAGTGGAATATTGAAGGCAGCTTAAGTAATGGCCTTGAGGCTAAATACGCGGGCCAAATGCCTTTTGATATTAACCAGTTTGATGGTTACAAAATAAGAAACGTAGACCGTGATAAACACGTAAAAGACACCAGTGGCATCACTTATGTGTTTACGCCTAAAGCAATCTTGGCGCAATCTGACGAACTAAGCACTCACCTTACAAAGCCTGCGTATTTAGATGAAAATCATTGCTCGCTTTGTCGGGTAGGCCCTTTTATTGCCACCGAAGATGAAAACAAACACCTTAACGCTAAAAAGCACCAACAAATGCTTAAACTAGAAGATGACTGGCAGGCGTGGCTTACTGACTTTTACAACCGCACCTTATAACCCTGTTTTATAGCTCAATTTAATTAAATCAGCGGCCTTTTCAGCAATGGCAATAACAGGTGCGTTTGTGTTACCTGTTACTATGGTAGGCATAATTGAGGCATCAATAACCCTTAAGCTGCGTATCCCGTGTACTTGTAGTTTGCTATTAACCACCGCCATATTGTCGGTGCCCATTTTACAGGTGCCCACAGGGTGATATTCGGTATCGGCAGTTTGGCGAATAAACTCAATAAGCCGGGAGTCGTTATTTACATCAAGCGGGTAAACAAAGTTACCACGAATTTTATCAAAGGCGGGGCTTTGCATAATACGCAGCGCTTTTTTAAGCCCTGCAAGCATAAGCGATAAATCATCAGGGTGGCTTAAATAATTAGGGTCGATAAGTGGCGCACTGCGTGGATTGCTATTGGCAAGCCTTATTGTCCCTCGGCTTTTGGGGCGCATAATACTACTGTGAATACTATAGCCATGGCCAAGGTGAACTTTGCGACTATGATCGTCCACCAACCCAATTACAAACTCAAGTTGAATATCCGGCGCAGGCGAATTATCCAATACATTAATAAACGCATGTGACTCAGCAAAATTACTGGTTAATATTCCGCTGCGTTTACTAAACCACTGGGCACACCCTTTAATAATACTTGCAGCGCCTTTTACACTTACCCCAAAGGTGCCTTTTGCTGTATTTGCTTTACACAAAGGCACCACGGTTAAGTGATCTTGCAAATTACCCCCTACTCCTTCCAGTGCATGTTCCAGTGGTATGTTATGCGCTGCTAAATGCGCTTTAGGGCCAATTCCTGAAAGCATTAACACCTGCGGAGAGTTAATTGCACCGGCGCTCAAAAGCACCTCCTTTTTGGCCATTAATGTAATAATTTTACCGCCGCGCTCAAGCTCTACGCCGTGGGCGACCTTATTTTTTATTATAATTTTATTAACGTGGCTGTGGGTAAACACACTAAGGTTAGGCCTATTTAAGTGCGGTGTTAAATACGCTTTTGCAGCACTACAGCGCTCACCATTATGTTGCGTAACCTGCGAAAGCCGTGCTCCATGTTGCTCAGCGCCATTTATATCGTCATTTAACTGTATTCCTTGCTCAACACACGCTTTTAAAAAGCAAGAGTTTAGCGCACTTGGCTTAGTCAGCTCTTGCACATGCAATGGCCCTTTTGTGCCATGTAACGCGTTATTAAACGTTTTATTGTTTTCGGCTTTTATAAAATAGGGTAATAAACTGTTGTAGTCCCACCCAAGGTTGCCATTTTGTGCCCAGTTATCGTAATCGTATTTATTACCGCGTATATACACCATGGCATTCGTAGAGCTAGACCCACCTAGCACTTTACCCCGCGGCACAAAGCCACATCGGTTATTAAGCGCCTTTTGCGGTACCGTGTTGTAATGCCAACTATTTATTCCGTATGGCACACTGGCCGCAATACCCGCAGGCATTTGTATTAAAGCGCTCTTATCGCTACCGCCCGACTCTATTAGGCACACACTTATATGCTGATCTTCTGATAAACGCGCTGCCAGCACACAACCTGCACTGCCTGCGCCAATAATAATATAATCAAACGTGTGGTTACTCATAGGTGCCTTTGCATCATCACTATTTAGTTCTTATTGGTAGCTGCTTCTGCTTTGTGCATCCATGCAGTTGTAAATAAGCAGTTTTATTGCAGCAAGCTATTCGCTCTATAGTGCATAGATTAAATCCTAAAAACTTGATATTTTTAGACACCTTCTTTAATTTACAGCGCCAGTGTATGAGCAGCCCAATACGTGCCACCTCTTTATATTCAATAGACTCGTTAATTAAAGAACTTGGCGCAGACCCAGCAAGCGTAATGAAAACCTGTAAGGTCACTGTCGACTTTAATAACCTTGAAAACCAATATTTACCCTATTTGAGCTATGCAAATTTATTAGAGTACTGCAGCCACACGCTTAACTGCCCAAGCTTTGGGCTTAAATTAGCAAATAAACAAAACTTTGATATTTTAGGCCACATAGCCATAGCCGCTAAAAGTGGGACTAATTTAGAAGAAGCTCTTAGCTGGGTGGTTAAATATTTACACTTACACAGCCCCGCATTGTGCTTAACAACGCACTCATTAGATAATGACGAGAGCTTATTTTTATCGTTTGAATTTAACCTAAAGCCCCTACCACAAATAAACCAAGCCATAGAGCTCACGCTTGGCTTAGCCATGAGCATAATTAAAAAATTAAGTAATAATCAGTGCAAGCCTCGCACTGTGTTTTTACCGCAAAAGCTGACAACTAATACACTCGCATACAAAACCTATTTTGGCTGTAAAGTAATAGAGCACCGCAACAGTGCGGGCATTGTAATAAACAAAGCCGACTTATCGATAAAGCTTAACCACAATAACCTGAATAAAACCGACGCGGCCTTTAATTTTTTAGCTAAACGCAACGAACACAGTCACTCATTACCTGCCCAAGTAAGCGCACTAATAAGGCCAATGCTGCCTATTTATCAGTGTTCAAACCAAACTATTGCCGAGGCACTTAATATGCACCCGCGTACCTTGCACCGTGAATTGGCTAAACATAACACCAGCTTTGTAAAACTTAAAGACACCACACGCCGGGCGCTGGCAGCGCATTACTTGCTTCAAAAACAATACTCTATCAGCACTATTTCAATGCTTTTAGGCTATCACGAACAAGCAACCTTATGCGCAAGTGTTAAACGCTGGTTTGGGTATTCTCCACGCGCATACAGGGCAAAAAAAATGTTAAAGTAACGGCTCTTATTATTTAAGCTAAGGAGCAGGCATGAACTTTGTCATTGTCGGTACAAATTTTATTAGTGATACCCTATTAAGCGCAGCAAATACGTTACCTGCATTTAATTTATACGGTGTGTGCTCACGCAAGCAATCAAGCGGCGAAGCCTTTTTATCTAATCACCCCAATACCGATGTAAAAATTTTCACCTCAATTGAGCAGGTATGCCAAGACCCCGATGTTGATGCGGTGTATATTGCAGCGCCAAATAGCCTACACAAGCAATATGCAGTAATGTGCCTTGAAGCAGGCAAACATGTACTAGGCGAAAAGCCTTCAGCCGCTAATAGCCAAGAGCTAAATGCTATTTTAACTGCAGCTAACGCCAACAAACGCCTATACATGGAAGCAATGATGACCACGCATTTGCCAAACTTTGCGCGACTTAAAAATGCGCTGAGTAAAATTGGTAAACCCCGTAAGTTTATTGGCCAATACAGTCAGTACTCATCGCGCTACGATAAATACAAAAACGGCGAACGCCCAAATACCTTTTTACCGGAATTTGCCAATGGCGCTTTGCTCGATTTAGGTGTGTATCCGCTTTACCTACTTATAGCACTTTGGGGCGCTCCACAGCGCGTGAGTGCCAGTGGGGTACTATTAGATACAGGCGTAGATGGCGCAGGCGACGTATTATTAAATTACGATGATAAACAAGCCGTTATTAGCTACTCTAAAATTTCTCAAGGCGATAACATCACCGAAATACAAGGTGAGCGCGGACGCTTACGAATACATGCCGTGTCGCAGTTAAAACACATAGAGTTTGTTGCCAATAACGGGGAGGTTGAGGTTATTTCTGATAAATTTGATGAGCACTTTATGAAATACGAAGTTGCGCACTTTATGCAAACCATAAACGCGCAAAGGCTAGAGTCAGATATTAATACACATCAGCTTGCCCGCGACGTAATGAACGTACTTGATACCGCAAGAAAACAGCTTGGGGTAGTTTACCCTAATGATAAAAACGCAGCAGCGGACTAAAGTTGACCCCCATCCGTGGGCAATCAAGGCAAGAACCTGGTTGTAATTATGTGCTTACTTATTTTTTATTAGGTACAGCTAAATTACACAGGCTCTTTATTTAAGCGTGTAGATTTTTAATGGTTTAATTTGCATAAATCTATTCACCATTTAACCAAGGCAGCGCCAGTTATTAGGCGAACTAGGTTACTCACCTCTCACCACCATTAACCCGCGCCTAGATTGCACACATTTCAAACCATTAAAGTTAGCTTGCTCTAAGCACGCTTATATAAATGAGCAAAGTTAACTTAGCACACAAAAACATGACCAATCAAGCTAGCCAATTATTAAAATTTATACTAAATTGGTAACATAAATAGGTTAACATTCATTTATAATATTATATGACCGTTACATCACTTTAGAATTTTGACATAATAGTGAATTTTGGGGTAACCTCTGCTAATAACAGTAGGTTTAGGCTATTTGAGCCTATTAGCCGCTATTCCTTAAGGTAATAAAGGTAGAATATGGGAAACCGTCGCTTATTTTGGCGCATTGTTGATAAAGTTGAAGCTTTGATAAACCAAGGAGAGTTTTCTGCTGGGAGTCGTTTACCACCAGAGCGAGAACTTGCCGACATGTTTGACGTAAGCCGCCCAACAATTCGTGAAGCTATTATTGCATTAGAAGTACGAGGCCGCGTAGAGGTCAAAACCGGCTCAGGCGTTTATGTAATAGAACAACAAGAAACATCTGTAAAAACAAAAGAGATCAGCGCTTTTGAGCTAACACAAGCTCGCGCACTCATTGAAGGTGAAATAGCCGCACTTGCCGCTCAATCAATCACCGATGAAGAACTAGCTCAATTAAAGCAAACGCTAATAGCCATGGAAAAAGGCTTATATGTAGAACAAGCAGACCGCGAGTTTCATGAAATTATAGCGCGTGCTACACGTAACAAAGCCCTTGAGTATGCAGTAGCAAATTTATGGGATTTACGTTTAAACAATTCACAAATTGTGGCTGATTATGGCAGTGTGTGTAAAAACAATAACGATTGCGTAATGGATGAGCACACCGCTATTTATAACGCGCTACAAACACACGATGCAAGCGCCGCACGTACCGCAATGCATAAACACTTTAACCGTTTAATTAATGCATTATTTGACGCTGTAGAAGCGCGTGCGCTTGAAGAAATCAAACGTAAAAATGATGAAAAACGTGGCCTTTATTCTTTAGATGGCCTAGTTAAAAGTGCTAGCAAAACACACTAAAACGACCTAAACGTTTATAAGCCAACGATCTATTCGCTGGCTTTTTTATTTTGAGGCACTCAGCGTTTGCCTTTAGTTATGCATAATCAGCTACGCTAATTCATCGCACATATTAGTCACTCCCTCCCAAATTTAATTTGTATGCACTACAAGCTATTACTTAGCCAATAAAAAACAGATACACTGCGCAAAACTAGACGATTGTTACCAAGGAAAACAATGCAATCATCCACTAAAGACTTTTTGCTCGCGCTTGTGTGCGTTATTTTAGCAATGATCACAATTCAATCTGGCGCCTCATTTGCTAAGCAGTTATTTCCTGTTGTTGGCCCCGAAGGCACTACTGCACTTAGGCTTGGCTTTTCTGCACTTATTTTGTGTTTAATATTTAAACCGTGGAAACACCTACCAGCTAAGGGTAATCGGTTATCAATTGTGGTATACGGTTTAAGCCTAGGCGGAATGAACATTTTATTTTATTACGCCATTGAACGTATCCCTTTAGGGATTGGTGTGGCGCTTGAATTTACCGGCCCATTAGCGGTGGCGTTATTTAGCTCACGTGCTAAGCGCGACTTATTTTGGGTGGCGTGTGCAATTGCGGGTATTTTACTGTTACTACCCGATATGAGCAGCCAAGAAAGCCTAGACCCAATTGGCGTAATACTCGCTCTAGGTGCCGGTGCTTGCTGGGCAGCCTATATTTTATTTGGCAAAAAAACCGGCACGCAAAGCTCGGGCGGCGCAACGGTCGCACTGGGTATGACCGTAGCAGCCATTGTACTTGTACCTTATGGCGGCATATTACAAAGCAGTGCATTTACATGGAGTGTTATACCGCTGGGCATTGGCATTGCTATTTTATCAAGTGCACTGCCCTATACACTTGAAATGGTTGCACTGCGTAATATGCCCGCTCAAGGGTTTAGCATTATGCTAAGTCTAGAGCCTGCATTTGCCGCTCTTGCTGGGTTTATTATACTTGGCGAGTTATTAACCTTGTGGCAATGGTTGGCTATTTTATTGGTGATTATAGCTTCGGTGGGTAGCTCATTTTCGAGTGTTAAAAAACAATAATAGCCTCTATAAAAAGGCCAGCACATAACTGCGCTGGCCTTTTAAATAACAAAATATTATATAACTTGTATCGCGCTACTTTTTACTTGTCATTAAATAGCCAACTAGTGATATAACTGGCATACCCGCTGCCACTAACGCCACGCTTTCCCAGCCACCAGCTTCGTATAGCGGGCTTGCCATTAACGAGCCAAGCGCTCCGCCAACAAAAATACTGGTCATGTATATGGCGTTTAAGCGAGCTCGGCTTTGCGGCTCTAATGAATATACCACCCGCTGACCCAGCACCATATTTGCCTGCACAGCAAAATCAATAAACATGCCCGTAAGCGCTAAAATAATAATACCGTGCGGAAGCTCAAATATACTGGGTAAAAAGCACGCAGCAGCAATCACTTTTGCAAGTAACGATAACTGATGCGTGTAACCTTTGTCGGCTAAACGCCCAACAATAGGGGCTGCAATAGCACCAGCTGCGCCTACTAAAGCAAATAAGGCGATTTGTGATTGCGATAAGCCATATTCTCTGGCTAATACAACCGGTACGCTGGTCCAAAATAAGCTAAAAGAGGCAAACATAAGCGCCTGATACAATGCCCGCTGACGCAGCACTGGCTGCTGTATTATTAGCTGCTTAAGCGATTTTAATAACTTAAAGTATGTTGTATTGTGTGTCGGTTGTCTGCTCGGTATTGCAAAATATATAACACTGGCTATAAATGCCATACAGCCTGCGGCAAAGTAAAATACGGCTCGCCAACCAAAGTGATCGGCTATTAAGCTTGCAACTGGCCTGGCTAATAAAATACCCAATAACAACCCCGCCATTATATTACCCAGTACTTGCCCGCGTTTTTCATCTGACGATAAATGCGCAGCAAGCGGTATTAATACTTGCACCGATACAGAGCTCGCCCCCACCAATAAGCATAATAGCAACATTACACTTGGGCTTTGCGCCAAGCCTGCGCCTATTAAACTTAAAAATGTTATGGCTAAGGTAATGAGCATTAAGCGTTTGTTTTCGACTAAATCAGCCAATGGCACTAAAAAAAACAGTCCCATTGCATAGCCTATTTGTGTAAGCGACACAATAAAACTGGCGCTGTGCGCACTTAAACCCACATCAGGCGCTAATAACTCAATAATAGGCTGGGCATAATAAATATTTGCCACAATAAGGCCACAGCACAGGGCAATAATGCTCACTAAGGTATTACTTATTTGCACTGGCTGTGCACGTGATTGTTTCATAAATAACTCTAATTTATAAATAATAAAACCCACTGCATATAAATGCAGTGGGTAGCCATGGTAAATGTAAAAATGTAAGTTACTTAATAGGTGAAGGCTGCCCATGCGGGCTAGATCGCAAGTACTGTTTAGGCGCATTAACGGTTGCGCCAAGCTGCGCTGCAGCATGCCAAGGCCAATGCGGGTTATACAAAATACCTCGCGCTAGTGCTACGCCATCGGCTTGCTGCTCGCTAATAATATCTTCGGCTTGTTGTGGCTCCGTGATTAAACCTACGGCTATTACCGGCATACTTACTACCTCTTTAATAGCGGTTGCAAATGGTACCTGAAAGTTAGGTTTAACCGGTATTTGTTGCTCTGGGCTTAGCCCTGCTGTACTTACGTGAATAAAATCGCAGCCAAGCTTGTCTAATGCTTTAGCAAGCTCAATAGATTGTGCTAAATCCCAGCCACCTTCTACCCAATCAGTAGCAGAGATTCGAATGCCTACCGGTTTATGGCTTGCAAATTCAGCTCTTAATGCTTTAAACACCTCAAGCACAAGGCGCATACGGTTTTGCAAACTGCCCCCGTATTCATCATCACGCTTGTTTGAAAGAGGCGATAAAAACTGGTGTAACAAATAACCATGCGCACCATGTAGCTCAATTAAATCAAGCCCTAGCTCATCAGCGCGTTTTGCTGCGCTTACAAAATCGTTTATTAGCTGGGTTATATCCGACTTTGTCATAGCCTTTGGTTGATAGGCGCTGTCATCGTAGGCAATGGCTGAAGGCGCAAGTGTTTGCCAGCCGTTTTCATCGCTAGGTGCAATTGCACCACCGCCATCCCACGGTTTTTCAGTAGATGCTTTTCGCCCTGCATGCGCAAGCTGAACGCCAATAGGCATAGGACTGTATTGCCTAAGCGCTTTTAAGCTTTTGCCCAGTGCTTGCTGGGTTTCGTTATTCCAAAGCCCTAAATCGGCGTAACTAATGCGCCCCTCTGGGCTTACCGCGGTGGCCTCTAAAATTAATAGCCCTGCACCACTTAAGCTCAATTGCCCTAAATGAATAGTGTGCCAATCACTGGCAGACCCCTGATTTGCTGAGTACTGGCACATAGGCGCAATAATAATGCGGTTGTCTAAAGTGAGTTCACCGAGCTTTAAAGGTGAGAATAATTGGCTCATAAATATTCCTTAAATACGCGTACTTTAGTACGAAATGCTATAGCTTACGGTATGAAGGGTTAATGGGGATCAACCTTCACTTTTATAGTGCCAAAACGAGAATAAATACCGTTGAGCAAAACATTCAACAGGGCCTTATAGGTTTTTTAACCGTATTAATACATTTAGGTAATTAACCAATATGAATGGCTATTTACATTTGCTCAACGAGTAAAATATGCCTCCTTGTACCTTAATTAGCCAATTACTTGGATGTTATACATATTTATATAATTTTTTGTTGTGCAACAAGCTATATTTATTCCAAAAAAGTGAATTAAAATTCAATTTTAATATTCCCACCACTTTAACTCCCTGATAAACTGGTTAACTTATATTAACTGGTGTTAAATTTTGAATCTGGGGATCACTTTTTATGTTTAAACCAAGCTTGCTAACCTTGGCTATTTCGAGCGCTGTATCTGGCGCATTTTTATTTTCTAACTCGGCTGTGGCACAACAAGAAACCACTGCTAAAAACAAATCACTCGAAGTAATCGAAGTTACAGCAACAAGACGCAGCGGCTCTGTACAAAATGCACCGCTAAACATTACCGCACTTGATGCCGATGTAATGAAAGATCAAAACATTGGCGAATTAGCCGATGTAGCGCGTTGGGTACCTGGTTTAACAATTACCGATCAAGGTGGTCGCTCAGGCTCACCAATTATAGTACGTGGTTTAAACACTAACTCGTCGGGTCCATCATCAGACGGCGGCACCGTAGCCACATACGTTAACGAAATTCCAGTGTCAGTTGATATGCGTTTAGTCGACATAGAGCGCGTAGAAGTACTTATTGGGCCACAAGGCACATTATATGGTGCTGGTACTTTAGGCGGCGCAATTCGTTACATGCTTAAAGAGCCAGAGCTTGACTTTACAACGGTAGAAATATTTGGCGATATGTTTCAAACCCAAGAAAGTGACTCGTTAGGCGGCGAAGGCGGCTTTATAGTAAACCTGCCACTTATTGAAGATGAACTTGCAGTACGTGCAAGCTTAAACGTATACGAAGACCCAGGCTTTATTGATTATGCTTACACAGTGCGTGAGCCAGGTGTATCGCTACCGGACCCTGATTGGAGCAACGCCGACGAAGTAAACAACAATATTAAAAATGTTGAAGATGCTAACGGCGAAACAACTACCACAGGCCGTATTTCTGTACGTTGGAAACCAAGCGAAACATTTGAAGGGACACTTAATTACTTTTACCAAAACCAAGACAGCGAAGGCCGTTCAATTGTTCATTACAACAGCCTAAACGACGATAACGGTTTAAGCGATATTGTAGGTAAATACGAGTCGGCTTATCGTTATGAAGAGCCGCGCGAAAAAGAAGATCAACTACTAAGCCTTGAGCTAAAAGCCGACCTAGGTTTTGCAGAGCTTGTATCGGCAACCGGTATTTCAAGCTTTGATGCCGACGGCCAACGTGACCAAACCGATTTACTTATCCGCCTAGATTACGGTTATGAAGAGTTCCCAGCGTTTTCATCATACACACGTGAAATTGACGAAGAAGATACCTTTACGCAAGAGCTTCGTTTAGTATCGCAAAGCGACAGCGACCTAAATTGGATTGTAGGCGCGTTTTACAACAAAATAGAAACAGACGCCTCAAGTAAAGAATTTACCCCAGGCTTTGGTGATTTTGCCGTAGAAAACTTTGGCGCATCGCAATCTCGTCCAGATCAACTTGAGTACTTTTCTGTAGACCGTACAGAAATTACAGAGTCGGCTTTGTTTGGTGAAGTAGGTTACCAAGTAACAGAAAAACTAGATGTAACCATTGGTATGCGTTTGTACCAGTACGACGTTGAATCAGAATCTGCTGTCGACTTCCCGCTATTTAATACCCTATTTGATGGCGCAGCACCTGATGCGATTTCATTAAATTTTGAAAAAAATGAAGCAGACGACAACGGCAGCCTATTTAAATTTAACGCTAAATACCAGTTCACTCCATCAGTAATGGGTTATGCAACGGTAAGTGAAGGCTTTAGAATTGGTGGCTCAAATGGTTTAGCACCGTGTCCTGATCCATTACCAGCTAACCAAGCCGGTTGTGGTAGCCCAGAAGAAATGCTTTACGATGCCGATACCACAACAAACTACGAGCTAGGCCTTAAAAGCACCTGGTTTAGAAGCCAATTACACTTTAACGCCGCTTTATTTAATGTAGATTGGGAAGATGCGCAAATTGCAGGCGCAACAGATGTAGGCCAATTACCGTACTTATCTAATGCAGGCTCTGCCAACGCAAAAGGTATTGAGCTATCTACCCGTGCTATTTTATCTGACTCGTTTACCGTGTACGCAACATACGCATACACTAAAGCAGAGCTAACCTCAGACGCCCCATTTTTATTTAATGCCGATGGCACCGATGGCGCAGAAGACGGCGACCGTTTACCGGGCTCGCCAGAGCATCAGTTCTCAATGGGTGTAAACTATCAAACAGATGTATTTAGCGATAAAACCCTTGATATTAACTACGGTTTAACCGCACAAAGCGATGTAATCACAAGAGTAGGCCTGCACGACAACGGTGAAACCCTACCAGGTTATAGCTTAAGTAATATTTCTGCTAAGTTAACAGCCGATGAGTGGTCAACAACTCTTTATGTTGATAACCTATTCAACAAATATGCATTTACATCAGTACGTCGCTCAGATGCAGACATAACATCAGCAAATGGCGCCGACATACAACGTAACTACGGCCACTATATTAATCGCCCACTAACAGTAGGCGTTAAATTTAACTACAAATTTGAAATATAATTTATAGTCACTTTTAAACAATGTTATAAGGCTCAAATTTATTTGAGCCTTTTTTCTTTATTAACACATAAATAAAACAAACATCATGCAGCCAAACTTAAAGCACCTTCATCAAAGCGCTATTAAACATTTAAACCAAGGTAATATACAACGTGCCCATAAAGCCCTCGTTGAATTAGTGACTCAAAAAAGCGACTTTGCCGATGGCTACTTTTTACTGGCCATGGTTAATTTACGCGTAGGGCAAATTCACAAAGCCATAAAGCTAATAGAAAAAGCCCTTAGCCTTGGTAAAAGCATTGAATACAGCGCGCAGCTTGCAAAGTGTTACGCATTAACAGGTGAGCTTACCAAAGCCAAAAACACCGCTTTAGCGATACCCGTTGAGCAAATAAAAAAGAGTCTTGATGCCGACACCCTAGGTGTTGCACTTACGCAAGCAGGCCTGCACAAAGAGGCACTAAACTATTTTAACTGCGCTATTGAGCTGGCTAACCATGCAAATAAACCGCAGCCACAGTTTTATTATAATTTAGGGGTAAGCGCTAAATTTTTAGGCCTATTTGAACAAGCCAAAAATGCCTTTGAAAGCGCCATTGCGCTAAACCCACTTCACCATGCAAGCCATTTCGCATTAAGCGACTTAACCAAAGCCACACAACAAAATAATCATATAGCGCGCTTAAAAAACGTCTTTGAGCAAGTAACACACCCCGATGCAAAATTACACATTGGCCATGCACTTGCAAAAGAGTACCAAGACATAGGCAAGTTTGATGATGCGTTTAACAGCCTAGAGCAAGGAAAAGCCACTAAACGCGCTA
>NZ_DCYU01000119.1:35975-46258 GCF_002331165.1 Pseudoalteromonas sp. UBA2102 | reverse complement strand
AACGCAAGAGCCTATTTTTGTATTAGGTATGCCCCGCTCTGGCACCACATTGGTTGAGCGTATTTTATCGAGCCACAGCGACGTACAATCAGCCGGTGAATTACAAGACTTTGGCCTAAGCGTTAAAAAATTAAGCCAAACTCAAACACCGCATGTACTCGATACTCAAACACTCACTAAAGCTTACGAGCTTGATTTTAATCATCTTGGGACAACATATTTAAACGCCACTCGCGTAACCACCGGCAGCCATAAGCACTTTATAGATAAACTCCCGTTTAACTTTTTTTATATCGACTTAATAACCAAAGCCCTACCAAACGCTAAAATTATTTGTATGTTGCGCGACCCTATGGACACCTGCATTGGTAACTACCGCCAGCTATTTACTATAAATAACCCCTACTACGCATACTCGCTCGATTTACTCGACACTGCCAAATTTTATAGCCGCTTTTACAAACTCATGCAGCACTTTAGCGCCCTGCACAGCAATATAAAATTAGTAAAATACGAAGAACTAGTCGCCCAGCCCGAGCAGCAAATAAAAGAGTTAGTCAGCTTTTGTAATTTAGAGTGGCAAGCACAGTGTATAGACTTTCACTTAAACACCGCACCGGTCTCTACGGCTAGTAAAGTACAAGTACGCCAACCACTTAACAACAAAGCAATTGGGCGTTGGAAGGCGTTTAAACCCCATACAAATGCAGCAGTGGAGTACCTTTTAAAGCAAGGTATAAATCTTGAGTAAGTATTTTTTGAAAAACATGAATATGTTCATCATTCTAATATTTTTGTTCTGTACCCATGGTAGTGCAGCGACGACCACTGCAGATATTAAGAATAATAACCCCTCAAAAACTCAGATACCAACTGGTCTAAAGTTACCTCTAAATTTTGAACTATTAACTCAAAAAAAGCTTCTTAACTCACTAAATAAAAACGACGACTGCTATATCAAAGACGAACATCATAACAATCGATTTGTCTCAGTTTTTAAGCTAAGTTCGGGAGGGGAACTGCTTGCATAAGCCTGCCAGACGGGAGCATATCAAGATAGCTATTTAACCTATTATGTCAAGACGTCAACAAATATGGCTTACCCCATAACTTGGTCAGAACCTACTTTTATTGATAATAAGTGGGAGCTAAAGCAAACTAATTTAATTACCGGCAGTATTGAAGTTAGTGAAATAGGGAATGAATTAAAGTCTCTGCGCTTATACTCTGCTTTTGGCTCTTGCGGTTATAAAGTTAATTACACCATTTCGTTCCCACAATTAATTAATCTAAAACCTCGTTTATTACATGCAGACAACGATTGTGGTAATGGCATATTAGTTGATGAATGGCCAATAATTTCCAATTCAAAATAACATCGTTAGTAATTATATTGAGCTTATATACTAATGTGATTAATGCCCCCTGTATGGGGGATTTATCTTTTTTAAATAGCCGCTTTTATAAACTCATGCAGCACTTTAGCGCCCTGCACAGCAATATAAAATTAGTAAAATACGAAGAATTAGTCGCCCAGCCCGAGCAACAAATAAAAGAGTTAGTCAGCTTTTGTAATTTAGAATGGCAAGCACAGTGTATAGACTTTCACTTAAACACCGCACCGGTCTCTACGGCTAGTAAAGTACAAGTACGCCAGCCACTAGCAACAAGGCAATTGGCCGTTGGAAGGCATTTAAGCCCCATACTAATTCAGCAATGGAGTACCTATTAAAGCAAGGTATTAGTGTTGAGTAATGGTTTTATGGCTTGGGAGTTAAATAGATGGACTTAGGGATAGTCCGCTTTGTGCTAGCCTAGGTCGGATAAGCGAAGCGCCATCCGACACAGTAAAATACCTTGCCAATTATTATCAATTTTTTATGTTGTCGAGTGACTGGAGAGTGCCATGAGCAGTCATTCATGATTAACTCGTTTCTGCCGTAAATACTTTAAGGGCGGCTTTGAACGAGAAGGTGAAAGTCAAATACTGGTTTCTCCGTTGCCGTTTCAGACAAAGAGCCGACATTCGCATTTTGGGATACTTGAGTGCGGTATATAGCGAGATTTAAAACTCAACTACTGAAGGCTTAAGTGTTCACTTTGTTTTGTAAGCGGACAGTCAAGAACGCCCGTCACAAACGCAAGCAACATGTTTCGAGTCGAACCGCAAAGCGGCGTTTTGTTAAAGATCACAGTTTAATAACTGCCAATATGTCTTCACCATCTTTATCCAACCACACTTCCTGAAAGCCAAAACTTGAATAAAAACCTTTGGCTACGGGGTTTTCAGGATCATAGCAAATTTCGATTTCTTTTACTTTGTCACTGGATTTGATTTCATTCAGGGCCAAATTTAGCGCAGCCCTACCAATACCCGCTTTTTGAAAACCTTGATCCACCATAAAGCGCCAAACAGACACTTTTGCAGGCGTTTCAGATACCCACATCAAAAAACCGACAGGTTAATCGTTTTGATAGATCGCTCTGCAAGTATGCCCGTGGCAGTAATGTGACTCAAGCAACGACCATATTGCTCGCAACATAGTCCTGTTGCTCATCCGTGACGTCTAGGTCGCATACGGCTTCATAATTTGAACTTGTAACGTTTTCCAGTGTGATATTCATCGCATCCTGCATATTTTACTTATTTGTAATCACAAATTCATGAAAGCCTTCAGTCTCAGATGGCTCAACTTTTATTACATTCACGATTGGTAATATCGAAAAAAGTCTATCCCAAAACTTTAATGCTTCACGGTCTTTTTCATAAACGGCTACATGCCAATTTAATGAATTATCTAACATTAACTGGCGGACAACATACAAAGCGATACCTTTTCCTCGATACTTAGGTAAGATAAAAAGATCTGACAGCTCAGGCATTTCACGTTCTACTATCTCTGTTGGTTCCACAGTAATGAACCCTGCGATATTGCCCTCAACAAAGATTAAGTAAGCGTCACAATCTTCTTCATCAGCAGCGACATCACTAAGATATTCTTCATCAATATCAAATCTGCCAGAACTATTGATATCTTCGTTATCAAAAGCACTTTGGTGATATTGATAGAATTGCCAAAGCATTGAAAATACGGGTGAATCTACTTTGGTTAATTTTCGTAGTACTATGTTCATTTTTATCTCCAACAACTTTATCAGAGGACATTTTCCCTATTTTAGCTCGAAAACGTCCCTATTTTATTAACTTATATTAATAGCAAATAACGTAAGTGATTGCCAGATATGAATATTATGCTTTCTGTGGCATATATAAACATGTAAAAAAGAGGAAAGTTTTCTGTTATTCCTACTAAGTTGTGGACGACTCACCTGAATGACCGCTCCTCGCTCACCGCGGCCCTTTAAAAACTTAATTTAGTTAGCCTGAGTACCCCACCACAACGCTTATTTACTTTTGTGTCGGTTCAACCTCTAATAATGTCGATTCAGATAAACATTAATGAAGCTGGTTAAAAAACTCGCTAAATTCCTTATCAACAAAACGCCAAATACCTATTTATTGATAAGGGATATAGTCATGAACATTATTACAAAAACAGTTATAGCACTGAGTTTAACAAGCCACTTTAGTGCGCACGCCATTGACCTGCGGGTCGACAACATTCGCTTATACCAAAATAGCTCGCAAAGCTTTTCTGCGCCGAGTTCGCTGTATATTGATGATGGTAAAATAGTAAGTATTACTAAAGCGAGCGACCCACTTAAAAACGCAGATAAAACAATTAACGCTAACAACCAATATGCAATACCTGGTTTAATTGATTTACATGTACATTTGGGTTCATCGGGGAGTAACTTTACTGAGTTTCAGTATTTGCCGGTTCAATCGCACTTTAATTCTAATTTGTATTTAGGCGTAACTAATATTGTTGATTTGTTTTCATTTGAGCAAACCCTAAACGAAGCCGCTCAATTAAAAGCAGCCCAGCTAACCCCTAACCTTTTTTATGCAGGTACATTGTTTACTAACCCTGGCGGGCATGGCACGCAGTTTGGCGGTCACGCATACGAAATTGCAAAAGATGAAGACATAGCAGCACTATGGCAAAAACATATCAGCACTAAGCCACATGTAACTAAAGCGGTTATTGAAACCTTTGGCGGTGTGGGTAAATCGTTAACTGATAGCCAATTAAGCGAGCTAGGTAAACGCTCTAAAGCGGCTAATTTACCGTATTTTGTGCATGTTTCTACATTAAATGATGCTAAACGCGCTATTAAAGCCGGTGCAACGGCTTTAGCGCACGGTATGAATAGCGAAGCGATTGACGATGAATTTATTACGCTAATGAAACAGCATAATGTAACCTATATTCCTACCCTTGCGGTGTATCATAACCATAGCGATGAAAAGCATAACCATGCTATAAGCTCACAAAGCGAGTTACTAAAAACCATTCCCGAAAAGCTACAAGGGTGTTTGTTTGACAACGTGCCTGCACCTTCAAAATGGAAAGAGCACGCGTGGGAGGAGCGAAAAACCGCTTATGCAAATATACAAAAGCTACATAAAGCTAATATTACTATAGGCACAGGATCTGATGCCGGAAACCCTTACACGCTGCACGGTACTGGGTTACACAACGAGTTAGATGCCCTTAAAAAAGCAGGCTTAACAAATGGTGAAATAATTAATGCAGCCACAGTTAACGGCGCAAAAGCGATTAATAAAGCCGAGAGCATTGGCAAGCTGGCTAATGGCTTTGAGGCAAGCTTTGTACTGCTTAAACAAAACCCGCTTGATGATATAAACCACATTCACACCATATCAGAGGTTTATAAAGCAGGTATACAAGTAGACCGCCCAGCCTTAATTGCGCAAAACAAGGCTATAACACCACAAGGCCCCACTTGTAATGAAGAAGTTAAAAGCCGCCAAGCGCAGCATGTTATTGATGATTTTACCGGTGATACACCATGGCAAGCCTTGAGCGACTCGGTAATGGGTGGTCAGTCTGTGGCAACACTTACCACAAATAAAAACATCTTAACTATTGATACAACCATTACAAAGCCAACCAGCTTTGGCGCATGGGCAGGCGCTGAAATAAAATTTACATCGCCGGCTGATGCCTCTGCATTTAAAGGTATTCGATTAACCTATAAAGGTTCAAGCACGCCTTTTGCTTTGTCTGTTTATCATAGTGATGTAAAAGATTGGGATCACTTTAGTGTACTTTTAAAGCCGCGCGATGAGTGGACAACGCTTGATATTCCTTTCACTACATTTAAACAATTTGGCTTTGGTAGCCCCGTTACGTGGTCGGCCACTCAATTAACTGGAGTTAACTTAATGTGGCGAAAAATGCCAGGCGCAAGCAATGAGCCATTAAAAAACACACTACAAATCAAAGAGCTAACTTACTTTTAAAAGAGTAGCAGTCAAAACACAAACTCTTTGGGTTTTGACTGTTTTTTGTTATGGTTTAATCAATTACAAAAAGAAGCACCGATTATGCTCAAACATCCTTTTTATAAATACAGCTTTTTTATTTTACTTGTTGTAGATATTGCTTATGCCCTTGGGCTGATAATTGCTAACTCTGCACCCTTTACTGCGGGTAGTGCACTCGCTGCTACGGTGTGGTTTGTTACTTTTTACTGGGTTCCTGTTTGGAGTGCGGCAGCGGTTATTTTTTACCTGCGCAATAAACACATTAACAAAATAGCGTTTGAATGGTTAATAGCTGTTGTATTTATGGCACTCGGTAATGTACTTACCGATATAGTACTCACACAGCTTTTTGATGGGCACAAATCGATGGGGGTGTTTGTTGTTTTTAACGGCTTACTTTGGGGCTCGTGTATTTACTTTACCAGTATTTTTATTGAAAACAAAAAACGCGCAACAGCCGAAAAACACGCGCTTAAACAAGCCCAACTTGCTACATTGCGCTACCAACTAAACCCACATTTTATGTTTAATAGCTTAAATACAATTTCGGCTTATATTCATACAAACCCTGATTTAGCCGATGAAGTACTGCATGAACTGGCTGATATTTTAAGGTACTCCCTCGACACGGCAGAGCAACAACAAATACCTTTACAGCAAGAGCTTACAATAATAGAAAAGTACCTAAATATTGAAAAAGCCCGCTTTGGCGATAAACTCAAAGTTAATTACCACATTCCCAATACGCTTAAAAACATATCGCTGCCCCCGCTACTTATTCAACCAATTATTGAAAACGCCATTAAACATAACGCCAAACAAACGTCGTTAATACTTAATATAACGCTTAGTGAGCTACCTAACGGCGTTAAAATACAAATTAGCGATAACGGTAAGGGTTTTTCGAGCGATGTTATAAAACACGGCCATGGCAGTGGTGTAGGAATGAAAAACATACTCAAGCGCGTTAAACAACTTGGTAAAAGTAAGGTACTACTGAGCAATAATAATGGTGCAGTGGTTACGTTGGAGCTAACACTATGAGCAGCAAAAACCAGCCAAACACAATGACTAAAATGCGTGTATTATTTGCCGATGACGAGCTTCCCGCTCGCGAAAAATTAAGTCATCAATTGAGTTTAATGGAGCATGTTGAAGTAGTGGGTATGGCCACAAATGGCAAAGAGGCCATATCATTAATTAATGAGCTGACTCCGGATGTGGTATTACTTGATATACAAATGCCTGAAATTAACGGCTTAGAGCTTATTGATTTACTTAACTACCAGCCCATTATTATTTACACAACCGCATATGATAAATTTGCAATTGAAGCTTTTGAGCACGCCTCAACTGACTACTTACTCAAACCTTTTCCTATTGCTCGATTAAAAAAAGCTCTCGCCAAAGCGCAGCAGCTACTAGAGCAACAACGTGCCCATTCCCAAGTTAACAGCCCAGAACACGAGCAAACCTTTACATTAACCAAAAACACCATAAATAAGCTCATTAGTAAAAACGGTGAACGGATATTTTTACTCTCCCCAAGTGATATTAAATTTATTAAATCGGAGCAAGGCAATAGTTTGGCGTGGAATGGCGATACATTTCATCACTTAAGCGATACACTCGATCAACTTGAACATGCCCTAGTAGCAAAAAACTTTGTACGAATTCATCGAAGTTATTTGGTTAACGTTGACCACATTAAAGAAATACAGCGTTGGTTTAATGGCAAATTGATGGTGATTGTAAATGATGATATTAAATCTGAGCTAAGCACCAGCAGAGCCGGTGCCGATAAACTAAAGCAACTGCTACATATTTAACTTATTTTAAAACATGTTACTGATCATTACTGGTATACACACTTAAAATAGGAAACGTATGCTCAGCAAACGATACCGTTACCGACTGTGTTTGATTGCCTTTAAAGCCTAATTTAAATTCACTTGGTGTTAGCCTGCTGCCATCTGCAAACAGCGCTAACACGTGTTCTTGATTAAGCTCTCGCTTGCCAGAGGCTAAATTAGTAAGGGTTATAACCGCCCAACGCTCTCCTATTTCGTTGCTCATAAGTACATAGTTTGCAATAGAAAAGTCAGACTTTTTAGGCGTTATATTATTATCGTTTGGAAACGACAAGTGCATGCTATTTGGTATGGCTCGGTCAACGTTTAGTACATTATTTTGCGCTGCACACACTTTGGCGCAAAGTACCAATGAACATAAAAAGCTAACGACAATTTTTGCCACAATTAAACGTCCTTTTAAATTTCGAATTTTGCATGCTTGATTGAAATTTATACTCGCAGTTTTTACCTATTATGTAAACACTCTATTAAACGCTTAGCAAACTAACTAAGCGCTCATTCAGTGACGCCCCATTAGTATTAATACTTTGCGGCACGTTAATAAACACATGGTTATTAAACAGGAGTAAATTACATGGCAACCACACCTAAAAAGTTACATGAGCTTAGTAATGCGCAATCGGCTTTATTAAACCCTGAGCACAGCATTCAAGTACGAGGCGCGCGTGTTCATAACTTAAAAAATGTGGATGTAAACTTGCCCCGTAATTCACTTGTTGTTTTTACTGGTATATCGGGCTCGGGTAAGTCATCGCTCGCCTTTGGAACATTATTTGCCGAATCACAGCATCGTTATCTTGATTCGGTATCGCCTTATGCGCGCAGATTAATAGACCAAGTAGATGAGCCCGATGTAGATTCGATTGAAGGGCTGCCACCCGCGGTAGCATTACAACAACAGCGTGGTGCACCCTCGATGCGCTCATCGGTGGGTAGCGTAACCACTATTTCTAACGCGCTGCGAATGCTTTACTCACGCGCGGGAGAATACCCCAAAGGGCAAGGTATACTGTATGCCGATGCGTTTTCGCCTAACACGCCACAAGGCGCCTGCCCAGAGTGCCATGGTATTGGCCGCGTATTTAACGTAACCGAAGAGCTGTTAGTGCCCGACCCGACTAAATCAATTAAAGAGCGCGCCATTGCAGCATGGCCGCCAGCTTGGCAAGGTAAAAACCTAAGCCGTATTCTTACCTCGTTAGGTTACGATATTAATAAACCGTGGAATACCCTGCCTAAAAAAGCCCGTGATTGGATTTTGTTTACCGACGACACGCCCACAGTACCCGTGTTTCCCGAGTACACGCTTGAGCAAACCCAAGCGGCTATTAAAAATGAAGAAAGCCCCAGCTACATGGGTACATTTATAAGTGCTAAACGCTTTGTTTTACAATCATTTGCGAGCACTCAAAGCCCACGCACTAAAAAGCGCGTGTCGCAGTATATGCAAATATCACAATGCCCGCAGTGCGAAGGAAAAAACTTAAAAAAGAGTCGTTATCGGTTAAAGTAGCAGGCCTTGATATAGGCGAAATTTCGCAGTTAACACTTGGCGAGCTGGCAGAAAAACTCAGCATTGCTGCCAATAACGCCGCTAAAAGTAACGCAGCCAACCCCGAAAAAGCCATTGTGGCAAAGCGCATCACAAGCGACATTATCAAACGCGTAGAAGCACTCACTAAGCTTGGTTTAGGGTATTTATCGCTTGAGCGTACTACGCCATCGTTATCAGCTGGGGAATTGCAACGCTTACGGCTTGCAACGCAAATTCGCTCAAAATTATTTGGTGTTGTGTATGTGCTAGATGAACCTTCGGCAGGTTTACACCCAGCCGATACGCAAGCACTTTTAAGCGCCCTAGATGAACTAATAGCGGCTGGTAACTCAGTATTTGTGGTCGAGCACGATACAAGTGTAATTCGCCACGCCAATTGGGTGGTTGATGTAGGGCCAAATGCGGGTTCGCATGGTGGTAATATTGTTTACAGCGGCCCTGTTGAAGGCTTAGAGCAAGTGAGCAACTCACATACAAGTCGGCATCTTTTTAAGCATAACAATAACGCAAAGCCAAATCATCAAACACAACGTACTCCAGCAGACTGGCTTAAGCTAAGTGGTATTGAGCGTAACAATTTACACAACATCAGTGCCGAATTTCCGCTTGGAGTTATTACAAGTGTTACGGGGGTTTCTGGCTCAGGTAAATCAAGCTTAGTAAGCCAAGCCTTAGTCGAGCTTATTCAAGATGCTTTAGGACAACAAACGCCGCCGCCAATGCCTACCGATGAAGCCGACTTGCTTGATCAAGAACTCCAAACACCAACCCATGGCAAAATTACCGAAGGCCTTGAGCATATAAAGCGCCTAATAACGGTTGATCAAAAAGCCATTGGCCGCACGCCTCGCTCAAACCTTGCTACTTACACTGGTTTGTTCGATCACGTACGTAAATTGTTTGCCAATACCAAAGAGGCAAAAGCGCGTAAATACGATGCAGGTCGTTTTTCGTTTAATGTGAAAAAAGGCCGCTGCGACAACTGCGAAGGCGTAGGCTTTGTAAGCGTGGAACTGTTATTTTTACCAAGCGTGTATTCGCCTTGTCCTGTGTGTAACGCCAAGCGCTACAACCAAAAAACACTCGACATTACCTATAAAGATAAAACCATTGCCGATGTGCTTAATTTAACGGTGGAGTCAGCGCATACATTTTTTGCCGATGAACCCGCTATTTTACGTGCGCTAAATGCGCTCTTACAAGTAGGCCTTGGCTATTTACGTTTAGGGCAACCTGCTACTGAGCTTTCGGGCGGAGAGGCCCAGCGCATAAAGCTTGCCACAGAGCTGCAACGTGCGCAGCGCGGCGATACGCTGTATATTTTAGATGAACCAACCACCGGCCTACACCCAAAAGATGTAGCCATGTTAATGGCGCAGTTAAATGGCTTAGTTGATGCGGGCAACACCGTAATTATGGTTGAGCACGATATGCAAGT
>NZ_DCYU01000119.1:0-35593 GCF_002331165.1 Pseudoalteromonas sp. UBA2102 | reverse complement strand
GGCTTAATTGTTGCTCAAGGTAAACCAGAAGATGTGGCTCAATCTGAGCATAGCCGCACGGCAACATTTTTAAAAAGCGCAATTTAGCTTTTTAAAAATCGCTCTAATTTAGGTTTTACAGTAACCGACATAACAAGCATTAATGTTAAACCAATGGGTAGCGCGGCTAATAACCCCTCTACCCACGCGGTATAAAATAAGCGCATATTGGCAAAACCTATATTGTTACTAGCGGTTACAAACGCCATTAGCGACTCCATGGTAAGCGCCATAAAAACACTAATCACTAAATTACGTTTTAGCTCACTTGCTTTTGGTAATAACTTAGCCACCAAGGTATTCATAAGGGCTGTCATTGCTAACCCCACAGGAGCCATAACCAACACCGCACTTAAAAACGAGGTAAACCAATCCATATAAAAATGCTCAGTTATACCTACATTTGTGTAAGTCATAATGCCTGTTAAGCTGCCGCCTACAAAAACAATAATACTTACCATCACCATTATTTTATAAGTGATCGGTGTTTTTTTAGGCTCTACGAGCGCAGAATTTACTAAAGTAGGCGTATTCATTAAACAGGTATCTCTCTTAAAATAGATGACAAAATCAACTGTTATTTGATTACCCTAACGCCAGCCATATGCCTACTAGCACCATAAGGCTGCCTGCAATTCGGTTCATCCATTTTATATTATCGCCACGGCTTAAAAATAAACGTAGGCTTTTACCGCCTGTGGCGTACGCTAACATGCAAATAAATTCGCTTATCATAATAACTAAAACAAGCACTAACAGTTGCGGGGCGAGTGCGTGTTCAACGCTAATAAATGGCGGTAGTAAAGAGATCATAAACGCCCAGCCCTTTGGGTTAGCAATGGCAGTAACAAAACCTTGCGTAAATAGCGACTGACGACTTACATCATGCGGTTTTTGTGTATCAATCGACATTTTACCTTTTGCGCGCCACATATTTATACCTATATAAATTAAGTATGCACCGCCTACCCATTTTAAAATATCGAACGCATTAGGGTAATTTAGCATTACGCTTGCAACACCTAATACCGCAGCAATAGCAACACTTGCGACCCCTAACAGCTCACCTATCATCATCCATAATGTGCGCCTTACACCTATGCTCATACCTAATGTCATGGCGAGGGTCATACACATACCCGGTGTGATAGATACAAAAAAGAAGGTAGGAATAAAAACGGCAAGCGCTGCAACATCAATCATTTTTTCTCTCTATATTAAAAGCAAAAAACGCGGCTAAAGTAGCCGCGCTATTGGTTACCTATTATCTACTATTGTTCAGTACTTGCCACTGGCTGAGTA
The DNA here is from genome assembly GCF_002331165.1 of Pseudoalteromonas sp. UBA2102. Lineage (NCBI taxonomy): Bacteria > Pseudomonadati > Pseudomonadota > Gammaproteobacteria > Alteromonadales > Pseudoalteromonadaceae > Pseudoalteromonas > Pseudoalteromonas sp. UBA2102. The sequence goes on along the minus strand of NZ_DCYU01000119.1, from coordinate 34,252 downwards.
ATGACCTCTACTGGCTTTGCGGTATCACTTAATAAGTATTTATCTAGCCACTGCTCTTGCTCCCACAGTACATGTAATAAGCTTTTACGAGCGCGGTAACCATGAGCCTCATAAGGGAGCATTACTAAGCGAGCATCTTTTCCTAAGCCTTTTAGGGCGGCGTACATGCGCTCACTTTGCATTGGGAAAGTGCCCGAATTAGGATCTTCTTGACCGTGGATCATTAGCATTGGCTCGTTAATTTTTTCAGCATGGAAAAACGGCGACATGTTAGCGTACACACTTTGTGCTTGCCAAAAATCACGCTCTTCACCCTGAAAACCAAACGGCGTTAAGGTACGGTTGTAAGCACCACTGCGAGCAATACCGGTTTTAAATAAATCGCTATGCGCTAATAGGTTTGCCACCATAAATGCACCGTACGAGTGCCCTGCTATAGCAATGTTGTTTTTATCGGCAATGCCTTTTTTAACCAGCACATCAACCGCAGCTTTCGCACTTGAAACTAGCTGCTTTCTAAAGTTATCGTTTGGCTCGCTGCCATCAATACCTACAATAGGCATTTTAGGGTCGTCAAATACCGCAATACCTTTAGCAAGGTAAGGCATAGGGCCCCAATAGCCAATGTAAGTAAATTCGTATGGCGATTCGCGCACTTGTGATGCTACGGCTTTATCTTTATATTCAAGTGGGTACGCCCACATAAGTACGGGTAACGGGCCTTGGGTTACGTCGTAACCTGGTGGTAAATAAAGCGTGCCTGAAAGTTCTACACCGTCATCGCGTTTATAACGTAACTGCTCTTTTGTAACCCCTTTAAATGCTGGGTACGGATGAGCAAAATTAGTAAGCTGTGTAAGAGTATCGTTATCTAAATCACGGATAAAAAAGTTAGGTTGCTCGGTTTTAGACTCTCGCACAGTTATAAAGCGCTCGCCTTCGTCGTCAAGCAATGCACGAACACGCTCGTAGTATGGCGCTTGTGATTGCCATAAACGCTTGCTGCTATTCGTTTTTACATCGTACTGGTCTAAAAACGGAATATTACCTTGCTCAGACGCGCCGTTACCGCGCAGATACATATAACGCCCGCCAACAATTTTAATAACGTTGGCGCCTAAATCGTTACGCTCGTATATAAAGCTACCTGGGTTTTTATACGCATCGTTATAGCTTCGCTCAGAAAAAAGCACACGGTTTTTATCTGCATTGCGTGGCTGAATAACATACGTGCGCACTTGGCGGTCGCTAAAGCGCCAGTCGCTAAGCATGGCAATATTTTGATTACCCCAAACTATACCAGCATAGCGGCGCTCTACTTTAGCAAACAGTTTAGGCTCGCGTTTAAACGGCGCGCGTAGGCTGTAAATATAATCATGGTGCTTAACATCGGTTTTCATGTCGCCGCCATCTTGCGCTTCGGCCCAAATAACTTCTGCGCCTTGATCCGCGCGCCATTCAAAATCGCGGCGGCCGGTACGAACACTGTCATAGCCTTGTGGAATGTTATCGGCAAGCGGTTGTTTTACAAGTTCGGCTAATGCGTAACCACGCATTCCCCATATTTGCCAAGTGCTGGCAAAACGGCTGTACGGTACTTGATACGAAAACGGCTCGTTTATCGCAGCAACTAATATATTGGTTGAATCTGGCGATACCGAAAACGATTTAAATAATGCAGGGCTGCCAATGGCTTGTGTATTGCCATCGAGCGTTACGTAAGCTAATTGCCCTTGGCCGTAAAATTTAAACTGTGCTTCGTCAAACGGGCTGGTTAATAAGTTTTGATATGTACGCGCGGGGGCTTTTTCGCCTGTGCTTTGCTGTATAACAGGCACTACATTTTGACTGCTGTTTTTTAACGCGGGTTTACCTATATTAACCGCTAAATTTGCAACCAGTGCGCTGCTATCGGGTAGCCATTGGTAAGGCGTAGCGGTAATAACTGAGTTAAGCGCTGCATTTGAGAGCATTTTTGCCTGCTTTGTCTCTACACTATAAAGCCATAAATTTGCTTGGCTTTGTTGCTCTACAACAAATGCTAAATATTTACTGTTAGATGACCATTTAGGCGAGCGAATAATACCGTTTGGTAAATTATTAATATTAATAACGGTGCCGCTTTGCACATGCTTAAGCTCAAGCGCGCTGTATTTAGCGCTAACACGCGAACGCGAAAAGTTAGCAGGGTTAAGCTTTATACCCGCAAGTTTAAGCTCATCTTTAGCAAGCTCGTCAAGCGTCTCTACGCGCTTACGCTCAAATAAAGCAAGCCATTGGCCATCGCTAGATAAAAAACTAGTGGGTGCTAATTTGGCATCTACCACAGCGGCTAGCTCAGGCGAAGGTGTTTGATAACCTTGCTCAGCATAGCTGTTTGGCATTATTACAACACAACAAATAAAGGCAACTAACAGCCTAAATGCGTTCATGTTTTTATCCTTTTGTTATTTTTAAGATTATAAAAGGTATATAAACATGTTTTGCTCTGTTCATAAAGTATTAAGCTTTAAATTACAGGGCTAAAAGATGACTTAAACGCATTATATACGCTACACTACGCAGCTATTTACTCACTACTGCGCGCTTAAAATACCATGCCTAACAAAGCTAAATCGGTCACTATTTTTGATGTTGCTCACCGTGCGGGGGTGTCTAAATCGACCGTATCGCTGGTGCTTACGCACAGTAATAAAGTAGCCGATAAAAGCAAACAAAAAGTGTTACAAGCCATAGATGAGCTAGGTTATGTGTATAATCGCGATGCAGCGGCTATGCGCTCAGGGCGCTCTAATTTAGTGGTTGTAGTGATTGACGATTTAACAAACCCGCTTATGGCATTGCTTGCTAAAAATATAGAGCAGGCTTTAAGCGAGGCTTTTTTTCAGGCCATTATTGTTAGTAGTAACAACAGCGTAGAGCGCCAAACGCAGCTAATAAATAATTTAAAAGAATACAAAGTGGCTGCATTTATAATTTGCCCTGTGGCTAGTACCTGTGCGCAGTGGCTCGACAACCTTGCTACTGCCTACCATGTTATTAGCCTAATGCACGAAGTACCTTACAGCTCAGCCCCGTGTGTTTTACCCGACTACACTAAAGCAAGCCATGTAGTAACATTGCAGCTAATAAATAATTCGCCTAAAAACATACTCTTTATGGGTGATGAAAGCTTATCTGCACAAGGTTTATTAAGTGGCTTTAATAGCGCGTGTAAAAAACACAATATAACCCCTGAGCCAGCTATTACGTGCACAAAAAACACCCCATTACATGCTAAGCAAATATTTAGTAGCACATTACTTAATAATCCGAGTATTGACGCGGTTGTATGCGCTAATAATATAATTGCGCATGGCGTTTTAGCCGCTGCCCCGCATTTAAAAAGCAATATAGTAAGCTGCTTACATATTCCTGATATTACCGAAATGCAACCTCGCTTTACTTGCGCCAATATAAACACGCAAGAGCTTGCTAAGCGCAGTATTTTAGTGCTGCAAGAACAACTTCAAACAAACACTGCGCCAGTAAAAACGCTGGTAAATGTAAACCTACAAATTAGAGAAACACCGTAATGAAAAAAGTGCTGGTAATTGGTTACGTATGGCCAGAGCCAAATTCGTCTGCTGCGGGTACGCACATGATGTCGTTATTAAACGCGTTTAAAGCGCAAAATTGGCAAGTAGAATTTGCCACCCCAGCACAACGCACCGAGCACATGGTAAACCTAGATCACTTTGGTATAACCAGTCAAAGCATTGCCTTAAACTGCGAAAGTTTTGATGAGTACGTTAAAGCGTACAACCCAGACATAGTGATGTTTGACCGCTTTATGATGGAAGAGCAATTTGGCTGGCGTGTAGATAAACATTGCCCTAATGCCATTAAAATACTCGATACCGAAGATTTACAATGCCTACGTAATGCGCGCCACGAAGCGCACAAAGGCGAGCGAGAATTTACCACCAGCGATTTACATTCAGACATAGCAAAACGCGAAATAGCCGCAATATTGCGCTGCGACCTAAGCTTAATTATTTCAAGCTTTGAAATGCAATTACTTAGTAGTGTATTTAACGTAGAAGCCAGTTTATTACATCATCTCCCTTTTATGGTCGATTTAACTGCTTTACCTGCGCAAACTAAATCGTTTGAACAACGTGAGCACTTTATGACCATAGGTAACTTTAGACACGCCCCCAACTGGGATGCCGTACTGTACTTACAAAAAATATGGCCACTTGTTCGCAAGCAATTACCAAAAGCAGAACTGCATATTTATGGCTCTTACCCGCCACCAAAAGCAACAGCACTTAATAACCCTAAAACCGGTTTTTTAATAAAGGGCTGGGCCGATAACGCCTATGAGGTAATGCAAAGCGCACGCGTATGTTTAGCCCCACTTCGTTTTGGCGCAGGTATAAAAGGCAAGCTGCTAGAAGCAATGATAATGCAAACCCCCAGTGTAACTACCAATATAGGCAGTGAGGGCATGCACAACGAACTACCATGGCCTGGTAAAGTGACTAATAATACTGAGGATTTTGCAAATGCAGCCGTTGAGCTTTACACCAATCAAGCCGATTTTGAACATGCGCAACAAGCTGGCAATACGCTACTTAATACCTTGTACGACAAAGTAAAATTAAGCGCGGCGTTAATTAATAAAATTGACTCTATAAGCAACGATTTAAAAGCGCATAGGGAAAAAAACTTCACCGGACAAATGTTAAAACACCATACTATGCGCAGTACGCAATATATGGCGCAATGGATTGCTGAAAAAAATAAAAAATTAGATTAAAAATGACTAGACTCCTACAGATTTGTGTTTAAAATCGCGCCCATTACAAATGGGCGTTTTAGCCTATACTTTTAGCTAATTTATTTACACACTGGTCCATACAAGATTTGAAAACTGCAACCTTTACTGAAAAACGCAAATTTATCGTTAAATTAGGTAAAATGCTTCATAAGTACGGTACCCCTGCGTACCGCCTAGAAGCACACTTAATGGAAGTGGCCACTTACTTAGGACTTAAATCGTCTTTTGTTATGTCGCCAACTTCGGTAACGTTTGTAATTTGGACTGATGGCCACGAAGACGAATACACCCACGTGGCACGCGTAGACCCAGGCGATCACGACTTAGGCTCACTTGCCGACACCGACGACTTAGTTAATCAAATGCTCGACGACAAGCTCACCTTACAAGAAGTTGATGCTCAGCTTGATGCCATTTACGACATGCCAAACCCGTACAATAAATTTGTTACCGGTATTGCTTTTGCAACATCGGGGGGTGCATTTGCCATGCTAATGGGTACCAGCTGGACAGACGTTATTTGGTCTGCGTTACTTACTTTAGTGGTGTATGTGTTTGTACTGTGGTCGGGGCGCTCAAAACGGGTTGCTCACATGCTAGAGCCCCTGGTTGCTATAGTATCGGCAGTGCTGGCTTGTGCAATAAGTGTGTATATTTCGCCCGATATAAATATACGGTTAGTGGTGCTTTCAGCCATTATTGTATTTATACCCGGTTTAGCGCTAGCGCTTGGTTTAGCAGAGCTTGCAGCTAGGCATTTGGTGTCGGGTACGGCGCGGGTTATGGACTCGTTTATGCTGTTATTTAAACTGTACTTTGGCGCCTTTATTGGCATAGGCATTGGCTTTGCCATATTTGGCCAAACCGATTTTGTACAGCCCGAGCCACTACCGCGCTGGACTGCGTGGCTGGCTATATTTTTACTTTGTAGCAGCTTAATAGTGATATTTAGAACCAAACTTAAACATGCTGGATGGTCTATCGCATCAGGTTTTATAGCCTATGGCACGAGTATTGGTTCGGCTATGTACCTTGACTACACGTTAGGCACGTTTGTTGGTGCGCTTTCGGTTGGAGTGTTTAGTAACTTATTTAACCGCGTTGCAAATGCGCCAGCTTCCATTGTTGCCATGCAAGGCTTAATTGTTCTGGTGCCCGGCAGTAAAACGTATATTGGCTTAAACTCGCTTATTGAAGGCCAAGACTTTGTTTATGCCGAGCATATAGGCCAGCAAACGTTTTTAATATTTATGTCGCTTGTAGCAGGGCTAATATTTGCAAACGTAGCTTTACCGCCTAAAAAAAGCTTATAAGCTTGTTACCATTAAAAAGCCCGCTTACTTTGTAACGGGCTTTGTTGTTTAACGTACTATTCGCTATGGGGGATGGTGAGTACAATTTTTCCTACGTGTTGTTTTTGTGCAAACACCTTTTGCGCTGTAACAATTTCGCTCAGTGGGAATGTTTGCGCCACAATAGGCTTTATTTTTTCTTGTTCAATAAAGTTAACTAAGCTTTTAAATACCTCAGGCTCTATAACTGTACAGCCAAAAAAAGTTAAATCTTTTAAATACAAAGTACGTATATCAAGCTCTACTAATGCCCCGCCAATAGCGCCCGACACCGCATAACGCCCTTTTGGTTTTAATACCTCCAGCAGTGCAGGCCATTGCTCGCCGGCAACAAGGTCAATGACTACATCCACACTGTTTTTACCTAAGGCTTGAATTAAATCATCTTCACGAAATATAACTTTATCGGCACCTAACTCTTTAAGCTGCTGCGCCTTACTTTTACTCGTAATGGCAATAACAAAAGCACCACGTGCTTTAGCTAATTGCACCGCCGCTGAGCCAACACCACCAGAAGCCCCCGTAATTAAAACGGTTTGCCCTTGCTGTGGGTTTGAGCGAAATAGCATGTTTTCGGCCGTAGAATATGAGCACGGAAAAGAGGCCAGCTCTTCATCACTATAGTTACTATTAATTTTATAAGTGTGAATAGAGTCAACGCGGGTAAACTGTGCAAAGCCACCATCACACTCAGAGCCAAAATACCATGGCGATTTAAGCGTTTCGCCATTAGCTTTAATTAAACATGGCTCAACAATAACGCGCTCACCAATACGGCTTTGATCTACGTTTTTACCAACAGCCACAATTACGCCGCATACATCTGCCCCTTGAATACGAGGAAAAACAAATGCATCACCAGACCAACTTGCATCGTCTTTACTGCTTTGTTTTTTAGCGTACCACGCCGTGCGGGTATTAAGATCTGTGTTATTAACACCTGCCGCCATGACTTTTATAAGTACATCTGTTTGTGCAAGCGCTGGCAACGGTAAGTTAGTTGCATACTTTAATACATCAAAATCGCCATGTTCGGTAAGCTGTACAGCGTGCATTGTGCTAGGTAAATTTGCCATTGGTTGCTCCATTATATTAATTTTAGAATACTGTTTTTTGCAGATGTAACCGCCTCATCGCCCATAACTGGCCACGCACTCGACACTCCTTCATGCAGCAAAAACAAGCTACTAGCCAACGATGAATTTAAACCTTGCTCACCTAGCAGTTTTTTTACGTCATTTTTATGTGTTTGCACCGCAAGGCTAATAGCTTCATCTTCAGGAAACGCCGACAACGCATTAATAGATAAACAGCCATTAGGCGCAAATTGCACCATCCACGCTTTTAGTTGATCAAACATGTGCAAAACCGCCTCAACTCCCGGAGCAGGTGCATCTTTAAGTAAAAAATTAATATAGCGATTATGGCGGTACTCAAGCGCAGCAATGATCATTGCCTGCTTTGACGGGTAATATTTATAAAGGGTGCGCAAACTAACGCCACTGAGTTTTTGCAGCTTAGCCACACTAGGCTCAGCAAAACCATGTTGACTAAAGGCCACCTCAAGTGCAGCAGCTATATCTTGTTTTAGCAAAGTGTTTAACCCATGTAGAATGAATGCTCTACCCAACATAGTAGAGCATTCATTCTACATGTCAACCAATACAGATTTATACAAAATAATAACTTTGACACCCATTATTAATTAACAGGCTAGGAAAGCCCTAGAGTCCAAAATATATGAGGATATTTATAGATATGGCATTCCTTTAACCTTTCTTAGTCATAATAAAGCCATAACTATGACACCCAATCTAATTATTTATAAATTAACAATGTAGTAAGAAATATTTGGTTGGATTTATATGTTGATTTGAGATGTTGAGTGGTAATGGAGATGTTTAAGTTTATATACTTAAGCTTTTTATAATAATCTTATGGCCAATAAGAAACTTCAGGCACAATAAAAGCTCAGCAAAGCTAAGTGACATACTATTTATTTAATGGATTTTATTAGGCTAATAATTTTTTACTATTTGAATAGCTAGGCCTTCGCTTAATAGCTTGATGTTTACAATAACTATCTAATGAACTTACACGCCCCACTGCTCCATGAAAAACATTGCCAAATTCGGTTGTAAGTTTTAACCAGTTCTTTGGCGCTATACTCAAACGTATCAATAATTCAGGTGTTGAATGCGCAATAAAGCCTATTTTATCAGCGCGAATACATCGACCTGTTAATTCAACTAACTCTAAATACGTTTTTAATTCGAATGGTAAACCTTTTGGCATGTATTTTTTAGACTTTCCTGCAAAGCGTAATAACTGTTTTGGCTGCTTAACTTTTAACGCCTGGTTGCTTTTAAGTGCAATTGATTTTATGCGTTGTTTTACGCTCGTAAAGTGCGAATCCTCAGGTGTTTCAGCCGCTTTGGCGCGTATTGGATTTAAATCTACATATGCCATGCACGCCAACAAAGCAGCTTCATCTAGAAACGCTTGAGATTTAAATCGTCCTTCCCAAAATCGCCCTGTGCAGCCATCTTCTTTGTTAGCTCGCCTCGCAATATTTTCGTTCAATGCTCGCATAAACCAGCTAATACTACTTAAGCGTTCTCGATACAGCTCTAGGCTCTCGTTTAAAAACCAATGTTCGGTAGCCGATAACTTCTCACCGCGTATAAATTTATGCGTGATAGCGGTGCCTTTAAAAAGCTTGTGCCAACGAATTGCTATTGCTTTGTCGTTTAACCTATTAGCTTTTTTATCATCTACATACAACACAATATGTGTATGATTACTCATAACTGCGTATGCACAAACATCTATACAAAATACCTTTGCAAGGCTGATAAGCTTATCCTCTACCCACCCTCTTCTATGCGCGTAATTTTGTCCTGTAAAAGGGTCTTCACCACACAAATATGCCCGGCGAACACAACGTGAAATACAGTGATAATATTTTGTATCTGCCAAACTTATTTGGCGCTTTCGAGCAATAGCCATAACACAACCCTGTTTATTATTTGAGCTAAAGCGTAGTCCTAGCTTGTGTTTTATACAACTATTTTGATGGGTGTCAAAGTTATGTTTTAAATGGGTGTCATGATTATTTCATTTTTTATTATTTGTGTTTTGATGGGTGTCATAGTTATGTTTTAAATGGGTGTCATCATTATTTTAATAATGCTTTTCATACTTATTTACTAGAAAGTGGAGTTTTTAAAGGGATGTGGTGGTGTATTCCCAATAAAGCATTAACTTGTTATTCACAAGCAATGCTATAGTTAGTTATATCGTTTTGGGTGTTGATTCAGTAAAAAAATAAATGACGAACAATATAATAATAAAAATCAATATAGTGTGGTTTCGCTTTTTTGTGCTCCTGTTATTTTTACTACCAAGTAGTGCTACATTTGCCAATAGCTCTTCACTAACTTCATCTGATATAAAATCAATCCAAAGCCTGCTTAGTGATATTAAAGCCAACAAGCTAGATTACCTTTTACACCAAAAACAACTAACCCACGCTTATAATGTCACTAAACATACAAAGCATAAACAGTTGCACCTTGAAGCGGCTGCCTTATATTCAGAGCTACTTTTTCGACAAGAACAATACACCGCGCTAGGTACCCATTTGCTAATGTATTTAAAGAGTACTGAGCTTGTAACATATAAAAACAGTCACTTACTATTTTTAGAGGCTCAGCTTAAGCTTTTCGCAATTAACAAAGAGTTAAGTAATGCGCAATCGCTTGCTAATCAACTGCAAACGCAGGTAAAACAGCTTTCTCCTAACGAACAAATCATTGTTTTTCGGGCTATAGCCTATTACTACACCGAAACCGACGAACTTAAAAAAACGCTAAGTGCGGCGTTAACAGGTTTAGAGCTTGCCATAAAAGAAGAAGACATAGCCTCGCAGGGCTACTTTTTTAGAAAAATTGCCGACGCTTACAACTACCTCTACAAAGATGATAAAGAAAAAGCCATTTATTACGCCCAAAAAGCGGTAGATGCCTACGAGCAAACAAGCGACGGCCTATTTACCGCTAAAGCTTATTGGAGTTTAGGAAACGTATTACTTGAGGTCGGTCAGCCTAAAAACGCGCTTGTATACTTAAATAAAGCGCTGGCTTATTTTAGCAAAGTTAATATGAAAAAAGGTTTAGCCTTCGCTCAATATTCTATTGCAAATATTCAATACCTGCAGGGTAATTACGATACGGCTTTAATGCTTACAAACAAAAACATTGCACTTGCAAGCTCTGCCGGCATTAACGACATGCATTTAGCATCAATGATTTTATTATCAGACATCTACACAAAACAAAATTTATTAAATAAAGCCAACCAAGTAAACGACGAAGTATTTTTAAACCTAGATAAATTTAGCCGCAGCATTTATAAGGCTGATTTTTTAAGCAAACGCTATAAATTAAAGCGCCAGCTTAACTTCACCGAAGATGCATTTAAAGCAATTGAAGATGAGCTGGCTTATACAATAAAACACTACGAAGCCACCAGCGAAACCAATATAAAAACCTTGCAAGTAAAATTTGAAGTAAAAGAAAAAGAAGACAAAATTTTACAGCTAGAATACGAAAAAGACATAAACAAACTGCAGGCAACAGAAGAACACCAGCAAAAAATAATTTGGCGCTTAAGTGCCTCAATTGCCTTTATTTTAGTCATCGTGTCGCTATTTTTATTTTACCGCCAAATGCGCCAACGTAAAAAATACCATGCTATAGCATTAACCGACTACCTAACTAACAGCTTAAATCGGCGTGGCATTTTGCAAAAAGCAAATGAGTGTTTATCCCAGCAGAGCCTAGCAATAGTCATCGTTGATTTAGATTACTTTAAAGCTATTAACGACAAATTTGGCCACGATATAGGAGATTTAGTACTTATAAAATTTGCTCAAGCAGCAAAAGACACACTAAGTACTAACGATAAGTTTGGGCGCTATGGCGGCGAAGAGTGGCTATTTGTTTTAAAAACGCAAAATCGCGATAAAATAAACAACTTTTTTGAAAATCTTGAAAATAAGTTAGCGCAGTACTGCAGTCATATTGAGGCATTGCCAAGTAAAACACACGTTACCTTTAGTGCTGGCGTGGCAATAAGTGATGCTAAAAGCGACTCACTCAGCGAGCTAATTAAACGTGCAGACCAACAACTTTATAAAGCAAAAGAAAATGGCAGAAACCAAATAGCAATCGCGTAAATATACGTTATTAGTCACCTTCAATAATCATTTGTTTTATTTTTATCGCTTTTTCAAAGTGATCTAACTTATGGGTGTGTATCCACCACGTAGCGGCTTGCATCAGCAGCTCTGGATTGTCGTTTTTATTTGCAAAAAAAGCGTAAAAAGAAAGGCCTACGTTTTCGCCTTTGGCTGCTATTTTTTTATCGCATACAGCTATAATTTTTGCTTTTAGTTCTTCCTGCATACATACCTTATTTAATTGTATTTTAATTATCTAAATATACCGTTTAAAAAACTAACAATTAGCTGTAAAAGACTTCTATCAACAATACTATGATTCTCAAACTCTTTATTAGGCGTATTTACTTTTGTAGCTTTGCATTCATTATTTAGCGGCTCATTTTTATGTATATTGGTTTCATAAGCTATATCAGCTTGCTCCATACATTTTGCAGAGCCCGCATAAGGCTTTGCCGCACAGCCAGTTAAAAATATACACAATGAAAATACAATTAAAAACGCTTTCATATTCAATCCTATTGTACGCATCCTTGTGCTTAAAATTATAGCTGTAAGTTTGCTTACTTAGGCGGCTATTAAAACAAGTAGATCAATAAAAAACACACCAACTTCATCAAAAAAAGTGTCGCCTTTAGCATCCTTTTTATTTGAGTGCTTACACATTCATTGAAAACCTCTGAGCTTGTTTTAGCGCCATTTAGCTCAGTCATTTCTGCCTCTTGTATGCATACACGTCCTTCGGAATGCTCGGCTGTACTACATGCACTTAATAACGCGCACAGTAATAATGCTGTAGTGGGGCTTTTTAAGTTCATCCTTAAACTATCCTAATATCTAAAGTTTTATAAAAATATAGGTAAGGCAAGTATGTACAGCTTGTACCCAAATAATGCGCTACTTTACCACCTCAATAAAATACCCAACCAGTAAAAATATGTAAGCTTATGTAGCGTCAAAAGCAATCACCTCTTTTAATCTGAAAAAATTGCAGCTGTTTATGTGTAAAAGTTACAGAGCAACGCCATCCAAACCAACCAAAAGTACATTAAAGTCAATTATATCAACATATTAAAATCTGGCACTGCGCTTGCTTTTTAAAAGTTTATAAAGTAATTACAGCAAGGAAAGAGTTATGAATATTTTTGAAGCGCTACGTCACGACCACGATAAACAACGCGAGTTAGTAGATGCCCTTATTCAAACGCACGGCGATACGCAGCAGCGCCACAAGCTAATGGACGAGCTAAAAACCGAATTAGAAGATCACGCAAAATTTGAAGAGCGTTATTTTTATAACCCACTTATGTTTGACGATTTAACGCACGAAAAAGCACGCCACAGCGTTGCTGAACACCATGAAATTGACGAATTAATAGAACAACTTGAAGACACCGAAATGAGCTCATCTGCTTGGTTAGTTGCAGCTAAAAAGTTGCACCATTTAGTGCATCATCATTTAAGTGAAGAAGAACATGAAGTATTTCAATTAGCGGGTAAAGCCCTAACCGAAGGACAAAAAGAAAGCCTAGCTAAACAGTATAACGATGCCATGCATTAGTTATTAATTAAACCGACTTCCATACACTCCCTTGTGTACTTATTGGTTATAAGCCGTATGGCTTATAACCTTTTTTTTGCAGCGCTACTTAATGGTAAATTTAACGTCTTGCTCGCGTAACACATACAGTGCAAAACACGCTGCCCACATTGGCCACGCTGTAAAAAACAATAAGTTATTAAAGCCATCAATATACTGATTATAAGATGAAAGCGTTGATAGGCCGTGCATTACAAATATAACGCCATAAGTAAGGCGCTTTTTAATACCCACTAAAAAAGCCAACACTAAAATAAGCTGTAACGCCCCCAGTACATAAGCAACCACATCTGTAGAGCCGCTAATACCATAAAAATGCTCAAAAATTCGAGCGCTATGCCCAGGGTTAACAAACTTATCAAACGTCCACATAATCATTACAATAAATACGCCTAGGCGTAGCGAAAAAAGCGACCACTGCAAACGATTTTGAAAGTCAGTACCTGTTGTACCAGTCATAAAATTTCCTTAAAACTAAATAATTTAATGTTGAAACTAGCAAGACCGCTCAACACATATTTTATTTCATCTTAATGTATAATTTTTTAATAAATTCGGTGCCCTGCTTTTGGTTTGTTTGCGTATAAAACCGCTATTTATAAATTACGACCTATTATGGCAATAACTAACTACAGTATTTGTAAAACAAAAACATAGTGCCTAAAACTGAATAACGCTTTTGAGCAATGTGCTAAGCTTTTAACGTTTCATTCTAAAAAACAAAAAGAATTAATATTTACTGAAAGTTATTCACAATGCTGCAGGTCTTTATTGCCACATTCACACTAACCAAAATGAGAACCCTTTTGAAACATTCATATTTGGCACTTTTTATAGCCGCTTCACTCACACCTAATTTTTATGCTCATGCGGCACAATCTGCAGCTAATACCGACTCAATTGAACGTATTGAAGTAGCAGGCCAAACGATTAAATCTCAAGGGCTTTCTGTAAAAGATGCCACTATTAACGGCCCCTTCGGCGACAACCTTGCACTGCAAGACATAGCACGCTCAGTAACGCCTATTTCAAGCGAGTTAATAGAGCAACTAAATATTACTACCCTACAAGACGTACTAGCCGTAAGCCCAAACACATACTCTGCAAGTGGCTTTGGTGCACCCAGCTTACCTACTATTCGTGGCCAACTGGGTGAGCTTTTTCAAGATGGTACACGCCGCCAAGCAGGTAATAATGGCTTTGGCGTGCCGTTATCGTTCAATTCTGTAGAACAAATAGATGTAGTAAAAGGCGCACCGCCGGTTTTATTTGGCTCAAGCCAACGTAACGGTGGTTTTGTAAATTTACACTCAAAGACTGCCTCTACAGATGAAAGTAAAGGTAAAGTTAAACTCTCAGCGGGGCGATGGGATCAATACAGTGCGCAAGTAGATTACACTGCCCCCATTATAAAAGATAAAGTGGGGCTTAGAGTAAGTTACGAGCACCTCGATGAAGGCAGCTACTACGATTACTCAGGTACAAAAAGCGACAGTTTATTTGCAGCACTACGCATATTGCCCGATGATAAAAGCAGTTGGGATATTAACTTTGAGCTATACCAAGTTGAATTTACCGACAACGCTGGTATTAACCGCCCTACCCAAGCCTTAATTGATGATGGCCTTTATATTACCGGCCAAGGCGTGCAAGCCAATGGTAGTACCGTACCAGCAGCGGGTTCAATTGTATCGCCTACTGGGCAAGTAAAAATAGATCGCAGCACCGTACTTACCGACCCTGATAACCAAAACGAAGCTACAACTTATTTAATTCACAGCATTTATAAGCGCGAGCTAAGTGCTAATGCCTCACTTAAAAACATTACGTATTTTCAGCATTTACAGCGTGAAGAAATAGCCCAAAACAGCTTTGTAGAAATTATAGACGGCGCTGATACAGCGCAAAACCGTACTGAGCTTACTTACCGCTGGAACAGTGACCAGCAAACAATTTTTGCTTTTGACGTACGCTATAACAAAGTACTTGGCTACAGCCAATTTACTACCGAGGCCGATTTACCTATTGATTTAACTGGCCCACTTTCAAACCGCCGCATTCCCTTAACCGATGCACAAAAAGCACGTTTAGTAGAGCTAAGCCCAGGTGTATTTGTATCGCCTGGTGGTCAATACGATTTAGATAACGATGGCAGCGGCGACTTTAACCTATCAGACACCACCGATTCACGCTCATGGCAAACAGGGCTTGCTATTCAGCAAGATTCAGATTGGGGCGATAAACTTCATACCAGTGCGGGTTACCGCGTTGACTTTTACGATGTAGAAGCAAACGACCCTATTGCACCACAAGGTCAAGTTGCCGCAAGCGACAGCATTAACGAAATACTGCATTCTGGCCAAGTTAGCTTTAATTACAAATTAAATAGTGATTACACCACTTATGGTGCAGCAAGTTATAACGAAGCAACATCAAACAGTATGGCTGGCGGTACATCACTTGGCGGCGATAACACAATTAGCGCACAAAATTTTGCAACCGAAAACACCTTAGTTGAGTTTGGCTTAAAGTACGCCCCAACCGACAGAGACTGGTACGCTGATGGCGCGGTATTTAGCCAGCGCCGTAGTTTACGTAATCGCGACGGCAGCAATACAGGTATTCGTACTACAGGTTTTGAAAGCCAAGTATTTTACGATGCCTACCCATATTGGCTAAGTGCGGGTTACAGCTACATAGACGCTCGTTACGACAATTCTGCAAGCAGTCAAGATTCTGCTCAAGTAATCGATGCGTTTGACAATTCACGCCCAGATATTATTGCAGGTACCGGCGTTGGCGCACCAAGTTTTACCGCGTTTGCACCTTCAAACCGCCAAGTTCAGGGCATTCCTGAGCAATCGTTCAGTTTTAACGGAAATTATTCAATTAATTCGAAATGGCAAATGGGTTTTTCAGGTCTATATACAAAGAGTTACCCATTAGACTTTTTAGCAACAGTTAAAATTCGTGATCAATACACGCTAAACGTTAATACTAGCTACGCATTTACGCCTAGGACTAAGTTGCGATTAGATGTAAACAATGTCACTAATCAAAAAAACTGGCGCCCAGTATTTGAAGGGGGTTACTTTGGCGCAACATTGGCATTCCCTGAACTGCCAATAAACGCAAAATTAACACTAACCCATAATTTTTAAGAGCGGTTGAGAGAACATGATTAAAAAACTATTTTTGGTATTGATTGCAGCAGCGGCTATAGGCTTGTTCTTTCACTTTAATTTACACCAGTTACTTACGCTTGAAGGCTTAAAAGGCTCGATGGATCAATTTAGCCAATATAAAGAGCAGTCGCCATTATTGGTTTTTGGTGGCTTCTTTTTATTATACGTAGTGGTAACGGCTCTCTCATTACCGGGGGCGGCAATATTAACACTGGCCGCAGGTGCATTATTTGGCTTAGTTGAAGGCTTATTGGTTGCCTCGTTTGCCTCTACGGTAGGTGCTACGCTTGCCTTTTTAGTATCGCGTTACTTACTGCGCGATACAATTAAACAACGTTTTCCTGAGCGCTTAGGCGCTATTGACGCAGGCGTTGAAAAAGAAGGTGGCTTTTACTTATTTACGCTTAGATTAGTGCCCGTATTTCCGTTCTTTTTAATTAACTTATTGATGGGTGTTACCGCAATTAAAGCATGGACCTTTTACTGGGTAAGCCAAATAGGCATGCTGGCGGGTACATTTGTATTTGTAAACGCCGGTACGCAACTTGCGCAAATTGAGAGCTTATCAGGCATTTTATCGCTCGATCTTATTTTATCATTCGCTTTATTAGGTGTATTTCCATTCATTGCTAAAGGAATCCTAAACGTGTTTAAAAAACGTCGTGTATACAAAAACTATACTAAACCTAAAAAGTTTGACCGCAACATGATTGTTATTGGCGCAGGTGCTGGCGGCTTAGTAACAAGCTACATTGCAGCAGCGGTTAAAGCCAAAGTAACCCTAATTGAAGCCGGCGAAATGGGTGGCGACTGTTTAAACTACGGGTGTGTGCCAAGTAAAGCCGTTATTAAAAGCGCTAAAATTGCTGAGCAAATTCGCCACGGTGAACACTACGGCCTAGAAAACATGGCACCGCAGTTTTCGTTTAAAAAAGTAATGGCACGTGTACATAAAGTAATTGCCGACATCGCCCCGCACGATAGCGTTGAGCGTTACACAAACCTAGGCGTAGATGTTGTAAAAGGCTACGGTAAATTATTAGACCCGTGGACTGTAGAAATTAAGCTTAACGATGGCGGCACGCAAACATTAACCGCCCGTACTATTGTTATTGCCACAGGCGCACGCCCATTTGTACCGCCACTTCCTGGCATTGAAGAAACAGGCTATGTAACAAGCGATACTTTATGGACTAAATTTGCTGAACTTGAAGAAGCCCCTAAAAAGCTTGTTGTACTTGGCGGCGGCCCAATTGGTAGCGAACTTGCACAAAGTTTTGCACGCTTAGGCTCAAATGTTACGCAAATTGAAATGGCTGAACGCATTATGATCAAAGAAGACTTAGAGGTGTCTACCTTTGCTCACGAAGTGCTTATTGAAAGCGGCGTAAACATTTTAACCTCGCATCAGGCACTGCGCTGTGAAGCGCGCGATGGCAAAAAGTTCATTGTGGTAAAACATAATGATACCGAAATCGATATTGAATACGATGAGCTACTATGTGCTGTGGGCCGAAGCGCTCGCCTTAAAGGTTACGGCCTTGAAGAACTTGGTATAGAAACTAACCGTACTGTAGTCACTAACGAATACCTTGAAACGCTTTACCCTAACATTTTTGCCGCTGGCGATATTGTAGGTCCGTATCAGTTTACGCACGTAGCCGCTCATCAGGGTTGGTACGCAGCAGTAAATGGCTTATTTGGTAATCTTAAAAAGTTTAAAGTAGATTACCGTGTTATTCCGTGGACTACGTTTATTGACCCAGAAGTAGCACGTGTTGGCTTAAACGAGCAAGACGCTATTGATAAAGGCATTGACTATGAAATCACTCGCTTTGAATTTGAAGAGCTAGACCGCGCCATTACCGACAGCGCCACCAAAGGCTTTATTAAAGTAATTACACCCAAAGGCAAAGACAAAATACTCGGTGTTACTGTGGTTTCTGAGCACGCTGGCGATTTAATTGCTGAGTTTGTACTGGCAATGAAACACGGGTTAGGCCTTAACAAAATACTGGGCACTATTCACAGCTACCCTACGTGGGCTGAAGGTAATAAGTACGCGGCGGGTGAGTGGAAACGCGCTCACGCACCTGAAAAAGTACTTAACATGCTTGAAAAATACCACGCATGGCGCAGAGGCTAATATGTTTAAAACACCTTTAAAAGAGCTACTGTTAGGGTCTGCTTTACTTGCAACATCGTTTGCAACGTCATTTTCGGCCCAAGCTCAAAATATGCACGAGGGCTGGAACGCATTATTAAACAACCATGTTGTAGCTATTAATCATGGCCACAGCACAGAGGTTGATTACGCAGCAATAAAAGCTAAGCACAGCGAGCTTAAAAGCTATTTAGATTCGTTATCGGCTGTTACGCAAAACGAGTTTGATACATGGGAAAAACCGAAGCAACTTGCGTTTTTAATCAATGCGTATAATGCCTTTACTGTTGAGCTTATATTAACAAAATACCCAAACCTTAAATCAATTAAAGATTTAGGCAGCTTTTTTAGCTCACCATGGAGCAAAGAGTTTGTGCCATTACTTGGTAAAACGCGCAGCCTTGATGATATAGAGCATGGTTTAATACGTGGCAGTGGTAAATACAACGACCCACGTATTCACTTTGCTGTAAATTGCGCGAGTATTGGTTGCCCAGCCCTACGTGAAGAAGCCTACACTGCCACTGATTTAGACAGCCAATTGCAAGCGCAAACGGTGCGTTTTTTATCAGATACAACCCGCAATATAGCGCAAGGTAACACGCTAAATGTGTCTTCAATATTTAAGTGGTACGGCGATGATTTTGAACAAGGTTTTAAAGGCGCCAACACGCTGCAGCAGTTTTTTTTGCAATACCCTAAAGCACTAAAACTGGTACCCGCTCAGCAAAAAGCGCTTAAAAATAACAACATGAAAGTTAAATTTTTAGACTACAACTGGGATTTAAATGCTCGCCAATAAATGTTGGCAAACATTATCGCGATACAGCTTTTGCTGTGTCGCGTTTTGCATTTGCCTTGTTATTAGCTTTAAAAGCCTAGCAAGTACACAATTACAAAGCCGTTGGCAACAAATAGAAAGCTTAGGTAAAAACCAAAGCGTATATTTTTATGCGTGGGGCGGCGATGCGCAAATAAATGCATATATTCAATGGGCTGCGCAGCAAGTAAAAGCCAAATACAACATTAACTTAGTACATGTAAAACTCAGTGATACCAGCGAAGCCGTTAGCCGGGTACTTGCCGAAAAATCAGCAAACAATAACGATAAAGGCAGCGTAGATTTAATTTGGATAAACGGTGCTAACTTTGCCACCATGAGCGAGCACTCATTATTACTAAAACAATGGGCTAATAAGCTGCCTAATTTTAGCTACACCGACCCTAGCAATAACCCCGCTGTTAATTTTGATTTTGGAATACCCACTAATGGAATGGAAGCACCTTGGGGCCAAGCATCGCTCACCTTTTACTACGACAGTTTAGCAATTGACGGCACTGCAAATAACACACTACCAACAACCCTAAACCAATTACTTAGCTGGAGCGCACAAAACCCAGGGCGCTTTAGTTACCCAAAGCCACCTGACTTTTTAGGCATGAGCTTTTTAAAATACGCGCTTGTTATGCTACATCAACAAAGTGATGAAACACTTAAAGCACAGTTAAATCAGCCAGCTACTGCACAAAACACAGCCCAAGTATTAAACCCATTATGGGACTTTTTAAATAAACTGCACCCAACACTTTGGCGCGGCGGGAAACACTTTATGCAAAGTGGTGCACAAATGCGCCGTTTAGTAGGCGACACCGAGCTAAGCATAGCGTTTACGTTTTCAGCACCCGAAGTGCCCGCAGCCGTTAAACGCTATGATTTACCAAAAAGTATTCGCAGTTATGCAATGCAAGATGGCAGTTTAAGTAACACCCACTTTGTAGCCATACCTTTTAATGCAAGCCACCAGCAAGGTGCGCAGTTAGTGGCTAATTTTTTATTAAGTCCAGAGGCGCAAGCTCAAAAACAAAAAGCGTCTATATGGGGCGATAAAAGCGTACTTATTCAATCAACGCTAGCTCCACAGCAACAAACTTTATTTAAAACAACGCAACCGCATCCAAGTGCCCTGCCTTTAAATAGTATTAAACGCACGCTAAATGAGCCACACCCAAGCTGGGTAAACGCTATTGTGCAAGGGTGGCAAGCGCGTTTTGGAGTAAGCCAATGAGTGTTGTTTCAAATAAGTTAGCAGCAAGCCCAACGCTTAAACCACATAAAAGCGCCGATATGTTTAGTAAATTAGTTACATTAAGTCCACGCTTTTTACTGGCATTGCTTATTTTACCTGTAATAGGCGGCTTAATTAGCGTGCTATTGCCCGCTTTTGGTTATGCGCCGGTACTTGAGCATACAACACTTGGCCTACATGGCTTTACTATGCTCATGCAAACACCCGGCCTAACATACATGGTTATGCTAAGTGTTGGCAGCGGATTAATAAGTACCTTACTAGCCTTTACCATTACATTAATGATTTTAGCGGCATTTTTTAATAGCCCGTGGCTTAACCGTATTCAGCGTTTATTGAGTCCCATACTGGTAATTCCTCACGCGGCAGCGGCTATAGCGGTTGGTTTTTTAATTGCTCCTTCGGGAATGATCTCGCGCTTAGTATCGCCTTGGTTTAGTGGGTGGGAACTTGCGCCTAACGGCATGTTTCCGCATGACGCGTTTGGAATTAGTATAATTTTAGGCTTAACACTTAAAGAGCTGCCTTTTTTACTGTTAATGGCGCTAGGTGTGCTTGCTCAACCTGAGCTTGGCAAAAAGCTGCGCCAGCAACATAAAGTAGCGCTTAATTTAGGCTACTGCCCTATGACGGCTTTTTTTAAAGTAATATTACCAAGCCTTTACCCATTATTGCGTCTACCCATTTTAGCCGTATTGGCTTATGCCAGTGCAAGTGTAGAAATGCCACTTATTTTGGGGCCAAATACCCCGCCTACGCTTGCTGTTGCTATAATGCACTGGTTTAACGATGTAGATTTAAACCTGCGTATTAAAGCCTCTGCGGGGGCACTATTACAGCTTGTCCTTACTGGCGGTTTGCTAGCACTTTGGCTTGGCGGCGAAAAAGCGATAAAAGCATTATTTAGTGATTTACTCACCAATGGCGAGCGAGAGTATGGCGGTGTTTATTGGCAAAAAATAACAACCGTATTAACAGTATTTGTAATTGGCTTTATTTTGCTTTCATTAATTGGCTTAATTGTGTGGTCGGTTGCGGGGTTTTGGCGTTTTCCGGCGGCACTGCCCGATCAGCTCACGCTACTTCACTTTAAAAGTGCGCTAATGCAAATGCAAAGCCCGCTTTTTAATACCCTTGCGATAGGGCTAGTTACTACGTTATTTGCCATTATTATTACCCTTTTGTGCTTAGAGTCAGAGCAGTTAAGTGCCAAACCCATGTCGCGCTTTACCAGCTTAATTATTTATTTACCGCTGCTTGTACCAAGTATTGCGTTTTTATTTGGCCTAGTGTGGCTGCAACAACTAGTAAATAACCAGGCCGCGTTTTTTAATGTGGTATTTACCCATTTATTGTTTGTACTACCGTATGTGTTTTTATCACTTGCGAGCAGTTATAGGCGCTTAGACCCTCGCTTTGCTAATGTAGCAGCAAGCCTTGGCGCAACGCCCTGCAAAGTATTTTTACAAGTGAAATTACCCCAGTTATTTGCTCCTATTTTAATTGCGGCGGCACTTGGTTTAGCCATTAGCTTTGGCCAATATTTACCTACACTTTTAGCCGGTGGCGGGCGCATAGCAACCATAACAACCGAAGCGGTTACCCTTGCTAATGGCGCAAGTAGCCGCACCAGTGCGGTGTATGCCATTATGCAAATGGCATTGCCACTCATTGGCTTTATACTGGCGTGGGTGTTACCTAAGTACTTTTTTAAAAGCGCCCATCGCTAACCCATAAATTAAAAGGTTTTTAATGCAGTCATCTTTAGAGATTAAAAATTGTGAGCTTTATCGTCAAAACCAACAATTACTTAGCTTAAACGAGCAGGTAAAAGGCGGCGAAATACTCACTGTTATGGGGCCATCAGGCAGTGGTAAATCAAGTTTATTAAATTGGCTTACCGGCACATTACCCAGTGGTTTTAGCGCAAATGGCGAAGTGTGGCTTAACGGCGAAAATATTAATAACTTACCCGCACATTTACGCCACATAGGCGTGCTTTATCAAGATGCGTTATTATTTTCGCATTTATCGGTAAGCGGTAACATTGCCTTTGCTATGCCTAAAGGCAATAAAAAACAGCGCCTTGAAAAAATAGAGCACGCCCTTGAACAAGTTGGATTAAAAGGCATGGCTAATCGCCACCCCGACAACCTCTCTGGTGGGCAACAAGCCCGCGTTGCTTTATTGCGTATGCTATTGAGCGAGCCAAAAGCCATTTTACTTGATGAGCCCTTTAGCAAGCTCGATACCCAATTAAGATTAGATACGCGCGAGCTAGTATTTAGCCAAATACGCGAGCATAAATTGCCCGCTATTATGGTAACTCACGATCATAGCGATGCAGAGGCCGCAAATGGCAAACTGATCACCTTAAATTTAGCCAAATAAACGCACAAAAAGTACAAGGCACCAAGCATGTTAGACAAATACATCACCCCAGTAATAAAGCCACTGTTAACTCCTGTTGTGGCGTTAATGCACAAATGCGGCATAACGCCCGACCAACTTACTGTGGTAGGCTTTTTAATAGGCCTATTAGCTGTGCCATTAATTGCGTATGAAATGTGGTACGCAGCGTTAACGGCTATTGCTTTAAATCGTATTTTAGATGGGCTAGATGGCGCATTGGCACGCCATGCAAATTTAAGTTCAAGTGCTGGCGGCTTTTTAGATATTACCCTCGACTTTTTATTTTATGCGGCAATTCCGCTTGGCTTTATTTTGGCAAACCCCGAGCAAAACGCCATTGCAGGTAGCATATTACTGGCCACCTTTATAGGCACTGGCTCAAGCTTTTTAGCCTTTGCCATAGCCGCCGAAAAATTTAAGCTCGAAAAACCCCAGTTTAAATACAAAAGCTTTTACTATTTAAATGGTTTAACCGAAGGCACAGAAACCATCGCGCTGTTTATCGCCTTTTGTATTTGGCCGCAGCACTTTGCCCTAATGG
This sequence comes from Pseudoalteromonas sp. UBA2102, assembly GCF_002331165.1. Lineage (NCBI taxonomy): Bacteria > Pseudomonadati > Pseudomonadota > Gammaproteobacteria > Alteromonadales > Pseudoalteromonadaceae > Pseudoalteromonas > Pseudoalteromonas sp. UBA2102. The sequence continues at coordinate 10,844 of NZ_DCYU01000119.1, read as the reverse complement.
CGAGTATTTTTGCCACTGCGTGCGCTATTACTATTTTTACACGTATACATGGTGGGTATAACACGCTTAAACGCCAAGAAGCTGATGAGGTTAAACAAAACAATGAGTAATGAAATTTGGTGGCGATTAGGGTTCTTTTTTAGCATTTTGGTTATTATGATGCTGCTAGAGTTGCGTATGCCTGCTCGTAAATCGCCGATAAAAAGTACCACCCGGTGGTTGGCCAATTTTGGACTGGTGTTTGCTTCATCATTAATTGCTCGCTTAAGTGTGCCAATAGGCTTAACTGCCGTAGCGCTTTATAACCAAGAGCACGGCATTGGTTTATTTAATCAAATAGCCACACCAAGTAGTGTTGCTATTATTTTAAGCATATTACTGCTAGATATAGTTATTTATTGGCAGCACCGGCTTTTTCATCAAGTGCCTATTTTGTGGCGCTTGCACCGTGTTCACCACGCCGATGCCCATGTAGATACCAGCACAGGTTTGCGTTTTCACCCTATCGAAATTGTGCTCAGTATAGTTATAAAATTGATTGCCGTAACCGCTTTGGGTGTACCTGCTATTGCAGTATTAATATTTGAAATAGCACTTAATGGGTTAGCGCTGTTTAACCACGCCAATATACGTTTACCCAATGCAATAGAAAAACCACTTCGGCTCATATTAATGACCCAAATACTGCACCGTATTCACCATAGCCAACGCGTGAGCGAAACCAATTCAAACTATGGATTTAGCGTTATTTGGTGGGATAAACTGTTTGGTAGCTACAAAAATGAAGCGCAAAAAGCCGATAACGACATAGATATAGGCTTAAAAGAATACCCTAACCCGCAGCAAAACGCCTCGCTGTGGGGCTTGCTAATTATGCCGTTTAAACGTAAATAAGCTGCCATTTCAAGTGGCTACAATACTATTAAAATAAATAATAAATTAAGGGGTAAATGCGTATTTAAATTTACACATTTACCTTATTAAACCCCGCCAAAGCCTTATTCCCTTTAATTTAACCTTTACAAGCTAATCGCTTTAAAGGGTTTACTAACCTATTGAATGCTATACCACTTTCACTTTTTTTAACTTTCGTTTTTTGTAAAAAAGCAAAGTTACACGCCATATAGTTAGCCTAATACGGATAAATCATCGCAAATAGCGCTACATGTAATTGCTACAGGTCACTTTAATATTTACCGCTTAATTAAAATATTAATAGATGTATTAAAAATGCAACATTACAAATAATGTAAGCTGTTAAATTTATTAGCGATTTAGTTAATAACTCCAATTGGTAAACTGGTCTTACCGTAAACTAAATGTAAATAAAACACACAAATATGTTGACCATTTACGTAGTGCGCAATATTATTTGTAAGCGCTTACAAAAACACATGATAAATGTAAGCGCTTACAAAAATAAATATGGTTCTTTTTAATAAGTTTAAACACACATTCTGACAACAATCTGTGAAACCGGGGTTCAGCTATGAACATTGAAAAAACACACATTGCTCGCTTACTGGCTGCTATTTCGTTAGCGTCTTTAGCTGGCTGTGGTGGCGACTCTGCCACAACATCTAATTTTGAAAATATCGACGCTTCTGAGCCAGTTTCAGATTGGCAACTAGTATGGAGCGACGAGTTTGAAGACTCAGCCATTGATACTAATAAGTGGAACTTTGAATTAAACTGCGATGGCGGTGGTAACAACGAAAAACAATGTTACACCGATAACGAAGAAAACGCCTTTATACGAGACGGTGTGTTAAACATTGTTGCCCTACCCGCAACAGAAGGCGCTGAAAAGCCCTACACTTCTGCGCGTTTAAATACCCGTTACAATGCTGACTTTACTTATGGCCGCTTTGAAGTACGTGCAAAGCTCCCTTCGGGGCAAGGCAGCTGGCCTGCGTTTTGGATGCTACCAACCGATGAAGAATACGGTACATGGCCACGCTCAGGCGAAATTGATGTTTTAGAATCAGTAAACCTAAAAACCGCTGACGAAGATGGCGGTGTTGAATCAAGCATTCATGGCACATTGCATTACGGCCGCGCTTGGCCAGATAACAGCTACACAGGCCAAGAGTACAAATTCCCTGAAGATAGCAACCCTGCAGATGATTTTCATACTTACGCAGTAGAGTGGCAAGAAGGTGAAATACGCTGGTACGTTGATGGCTACCTATATGCCACACAGCGCCAATCAGAAGTATTATATAATTCCAAAGGCGAAGCCGCAGGTTTGAAACATCGCGGTTGGTTTGCAGAGTATTTTGAACAAGGTTCTGGCGAGCTAGAAACTCATTGGGATAGCGCTCCTTACGATAAGGACTTTCACTTACTGTTAAATTTAGCAGTAGGCGGCGACTGGCCTGAAAACGTAAATGAGTTAGGCGTAGATGCCAGCGCATTTGAAAACGGCCAAACGTTTGCAATTGACTACGTACGTGTTTATCAATGTGCATCAAACCCAGATACCGGCAAAGGGTGTGAAACTATTCGCCCAGGTTACGATAGCCTAGACGATGCCCTGCTAGAGGGCGAAGCGCCTATTCCTAGCCCGCCATCTACAGGTATTGCTACACCGTTAACTATTTTTGGCGACAGCTTTAACCCTAACTGGCCAGCATGGGATTGTTGTGGTGGCTCTACACCTGCAATCGTAAGTGATGAAGAGCAAGGCGACGTTGTTGAATTTACAATAGGTAGCGAGCCTACAGTGGTTGGTTTTATTAGCCGCGATGCGTTTATTACTGACGAAAACGGCGCTGCAACGCCTTTTGATGCATCACCTATGCTAGAAGAAGGCTACGTACGCTTTAAAATGAAAGTAACCAGCGCACCAAGCGTGCCAGACACACCTTGGTTTGTAAAACTTGAAAGCACAGAAGCCTCAACCGATGCTGATATGCCGCTTACAAGTAGCGTTGAAGGCCAAGCACCTGTAGTCGGTCAGTGGCAAACCTATACGTTTTTACTTTCTGACCTTGCTGACTTAGATTTAGATATCAGCGCAATTGACGTACTTATGGTATTTCCTGAGTGGGGCACGGGCGAAGGCGCAACCTTTTTAATTGACGACGTTGAAATTACACAAGACAACCTAGGCGCATCACCTGAGCTAACTATTTTTGAAGATGAGCAAAACCTAGCATGGCCAATGTGGGATTGTTGTGGTGGCTCAACACCTATCGAAGTGGTAGATGATGAAGCGCACGGTGTAACCGCTGAATTTAGTATTGGTGCAGAGCCTACAGTAATGGGCTTTAACAGCCGTGTTGAAGTAGGTGGTGCAGGTGAGTCATTTGATGCAAGCAGCATTTTAGATGAAGGCGTTATTCAGTTTGATTTAAAAGTAACATCTACCCCTAGCGACCCGTCAACTGCGTGGTTATTTAAAGTAGAGGCAAATGGTGCAACTTCATTTGCAGAACTTGAGCTAACGCAAAGTGTTGAAGGTGTAGCGCCAGTGACTGGCGAGTGGCAAACTTATACATTTAAGTTATCAGATCTCGCAGGTGCAGGCCTTGATGTAAGTGCAATTGATGTACTTATGATTTTTCCGGCATGGGGTGCAGGTGAAGGCGCGGTTTACCGTGTAGATAATGTTAAAATTTACAACCCTAATGCAGCGCCAGTTGCCTCTGGTGAGCTAAACGTATTTACAGATACAGTCGCCGATCAGTGGAGCATATGGGATTGCTGTGGTGGTTCAACACCTACTACAGAAACCGACGATGATCAGCACGGCGCAGTGGCTCAGTTTAGCATTGGTGCAACACCTACTGTAATGGGCTTTTTAGCCGATGAAGACGTATCGTTTGATGCATCAGCCCTGTTAGAAAATGGCGTTGTACAGTTTGATTTAAAAGTAATAACAGCACCTTCAAACGTGGATGCACAATGGTTATTTAAAATTGAATCAATTGGCGCTTCAAGCGCAGTAGAGCTGGCATTAACGCAAAGCAATGAAGGGCAAACACCTGTTACAGGCGAATGGCAAACATACACCTTCCCTATTGGGCAACTATTTGATGCGGGCTTAGATATTAGCGCTATAAACGTGCTCATGGTATTCCCTACGTGGGATATGGGCAACGGCGCACTATACCGCATAGATAACGTGATTATCGCGAATCCATAAAAACACACTACAATAGGCGCATGGCGCCTATTGCTACACAACAACATTTTATAAAGCAGAGCTATTATGAACACATTCAATTTTAAAAAGAGCCAACTCGCGGCTTCTGTGTCTCTTATCATTGCTGCAAGCACGTTAAATACGGCCATTGCTGCCGAGGCAGACACTGCAGCATCTCCTGATGTAGAAGTTATTGAAGTAAAAGGTATTCGTGGTTCACTTATTCGTTCTATGGATATGAAACGTGATTCATCGGGCGTAGTAGATGCCATTTCAGCAGAAGAAATGGGGAAATTTCCAGATACCAATTTAGCAGAATCATTACAACGCATTACCGGTGTATCGGTGAGCCGTGCAAACGGTGAAGGTAGCCAAATTACCGTACGTGGTTTTGGCCCAGAGTTTAACTTAATTACGTTAAACGGCCGCCAAATGCCAGGCACAGGTTATACGCGTTCGTACAACCTTGAAAACATTGCCTCAGAGGGCGTAAGTGCGCTAGAAGTATTTAAAACAGCTCGCGCCGATGTACCAAGCGGTGGTTTAGGTGCTACAGTTAATATTTCTACTGCGCGCCCTTTTCAAAAGCCAGGTCAAAATTTTTCAGCCACGGTTAAAGCAAATCACGACTCATCAAACGAAGCCGGTGATGATGTAACGCCTGAGCTTTCTGCTGTTTATAGCAACACATTTGCAGATGACAGATTTGGTTTTGGTTTTTCGTTTTCGCATCAAGAACGCGACTTTCAAAAACAACGCGCCAATATTCAAGGTTGGCAAGCCAATGTTGATTTACCTGAATTAGATAGCAGTAACGTTGTTGATAACCGTACTGACCCATCAGGTAACTACTACTTCCCTAAAGACATGAACTACTCTATTGAAGATGTAGAGCGTGAACGTACTAACGGCCAAGTTACTTTTCAATTTGAACCAGTTGATGGCTTTGTAGCCACACTTGATTACACAGCAAGTAAAGCTGTTACGGGCTCTGAAAGTATTGGTTGGGGTATTTGGAACGACTTTGGTAGCAATATTAATGGCTACGAGCTTGATGAAAACGGCACCGCTGTTTATGCCGATATTAGCGGTAATGATGCCTCGTTTACAGCCAACAAAGGCACCACAGAAGTAAAAGCACGCTCTATTGGTTTAAACCTAGAGTGGGAAATTAACGACACGTGGCACGTTGAACTTGATTACCATGACTCTAAAAATGAAACCGATAACGGCGCCGATGACGGGCTAGGCAGTACCGGCCAAGTTATTTTAGGCTCTGATCAGCTAGCAAATAAAATTTACGATTACCGCACAGGCGAAATCCCTAGTGCTCAAGTTAACTGGTTAAACGGCACAAGCGAATTAACGCCAGGCGAAATTGACTCTAACTTTAGCCAATTTACGCACTCGCCGGGTGAATCAAACATTGAGCAATTACAATTACATACCACTTGGTACAATGAAAACTTTGATATTGGCCTAGTTAAAGTAAAATTTGGTGCATCGCGAACTGAGCAAAACACCGGTGGTTACACTGCATGGAGTGGCTTAGTGGGTGGTCCTGGTTTTAACCCATCGTACACAGAAATATTCCCAGATAGCATGTTTACTCGCCACGATACGTCGGGCCTTTTAGATCAATTTGATGGTGGCGGCAGCAACTTACAACCAGGTTACTACTACACCTACGATTTTGACGAAGCAGTGGCTCGCCAAATGGCTTACCTAACTTCTGATGTAACCGGTGGCGATGCATACGCAGCCAATGCTTACATGGATGGTATTGATAGCGAAAGCTACGTAGAAGAAATTACAAACAGCTTTTATATTCAATCAAGTTGGGAGTTTGATGTAAGCGATTACTACGTAAAAGTAAACGCAGGCCTGCGCTACGAGCAAACAGATGTAACCAGCACAGTACGCCAACGTGTTGAAGAACAAGTAAATTGGATCAGCGCCTCAGAGTGGATAATGCAATATGCAGCCGGCGGCGATGATAACTTCTTAGAGCAGCAAGGCGATTACGACATATTATTACCGTCAATCGATGTAAGTGTTGATTTAACCGAAGACGTTGTAGCCCGCGTATCATGGGGTAAAACTATGTCGCGTGCACCACTGGGTGATTTAGCCGGTGGCCGTAGCTTAACAGGCAGCCCAAAACCTGGCTCGCGCACGGGTAGCCAAGGTAATACAAATTTATTGCCGTTTGAATCAACCAATCTCGACTTATCATTAGAGTATTACTACGCAGAAGGCAGCTACGCCTCTGTTGGTTACTTTAAAAAAGACGTAGATAACTTTATTCAAACCACCATTACGCAAACCACGATTGAAGGTCTATACGACATTTTAAACGGCCCACGTTACTTACAAGCAGTTAGCGATATTGAATCGCGCGGTGAGCAAGCAACCACCGATGCTATTTTTGCGCAAATGATTAGCAATGGTTATGGCAATGCGAATGGCGTCATTGAGCCAAATAGCGATGACCCACTTATGGTATGGAACATAAGCCAACCACAAAACACCGACAGCAAATCGGTAGATGGTTTTGAAGTGGCTGTTCAGCACTTAATTGGCGAAACTGGTTTTGGTGTAGGTGTTAACGCCACGTTTGTAGATGGCGATGTAGAATTTGATAGCGAAAGCCTAGACCAACAAGCGCCGCTTACAGGTTTAAGTGACTCTGCTAACTTTCAAGGCTTTTACGAAAAAGACGGCCTATCGGTTAAAATTACTTACGCATGGCGCGACTCGTACTTAATTGGTGTAGGCCAGGCACAAGGCTCAGCCGATGCACCACCGCAATATGCTAAAGCCTACGGCCAATGGGATATGAGCGTTAACTACGATGTAAACGAAAACGTAACCGTATTTTTTGATGGCATAAACTTAAATAATGCCACCGAAGAAGGCTACGGCCGTTACGAAGAGCAGTTTTTATTTGCTAATCAGTACGGCCCACGCTACTCAATTGGTGCCCGTTACACGTTTTAAACTATTCCCTAGTTAGAATAGTTAAGCCGCTTGTTTCAACAAGCGGCTTTTTTTATAACGTTTTTATTTGCTCAAGCAATACATTGGTTGTCCAATCAATGCCGTTATAAGCCACATCGGGTTTGTAAAAATCCCCTGCCCCACGCGCTCTGTTTACGTATACTTTGTTAGGTACAATCACTTTCCCCAACCCTGAAGGTAAATCAGCTAAGCGTACTTCCATGTACATAGAATCAGCACTACTTGGCGCACCGAATAACGTGGTATTTTCAAAAAGCTTAAACTTATCAAGCGCATCTAAACAAGCACTGGCGCACTGCGGCGGAACAATAACAAACACCTTGGTTTTAAAGTCACTAGTTAAAGGCTTTTGTGGTATGTTATTTAGCGTATTGGTTTCTTGCTCTACATAAAATGGATCACCACTTTTAAGTGATAAAGCCATACCCGCAGCTGTGATTTTAAATATTTTCAATAATTCAGGCTGATTTTTTGCAACCTCTAATAAAGACACTACATGGTCGGTATTATCCTTTGATGCTCTCCACCACACTTGCGTGTTTTGAGAAGTATTATTTACTTTTTGTTCTACTATTTTTTGCCCCATAGTTCTTTGGCTATTTGTGAGCTCCAATAAGATGAGCCACCTTGGTTATGGCGCAAATCTAACACCACGGCTTTTGCAGTAAGTAACTTGCTACGCTGCTGTTGTATTTTTTCAAACACTTTATTGTAGGCAGCAGTTTGCTTTTCGGTTGATGAAAAGCTAGGCATAGCAATCCACGCGATATTTTTTTCAGGCCAGGTTAAATCAATGGGGAGTTCATCACCGTTGTAGGCATTTTCTAAATGCTTACTGACTGACTTAGGCCTTACAGACCAATTTAATACGTGTGTATAGGTATCGCCATTGGCTTTAACAAATTCGCATTCTTTTAAAGGAGTTAAAAATGGGTTGCCCTCGTCAATGAGTAACCGCCAACCTTGCTGCCACCAATGGCCAGGTTGTGCAACTTGCCCATAAAACTTAAACACTCTCTCACGTATTAAGGTATCGGTGCTTTGTCCATCACATTGGCTTACAACGTCGCCTTTGCTAACATTTTTGTTTTCACTGTAATACACTTTTAGCGCATCACCTCGCCACACAGCTCTAAAGCCCGGCCAGCGGCGCGCGGGTCTATCTACGCTTGAAAACGCACCGGCGTGGCCATCTTGTAAAATAGTGCTAAAGCGCGCAATTGCCGCTGCATGAACCTGCGGCCCACTCGCTTGAGCCGACAATGTAAGTGCTTCTGCTTTTGCTTTATTTAATAAGTCAGGGAACGTTGGATTATTAACATCAAACATACCGGGATGATTTTGTGCGGTAATGCTATATGCTGCCTCAATATCGCGCTCTGTTATACTGCGCCACTGCTCAGGTGTAGTAGGTATAATCGGCTCTTGTGCGGCATTTACAACTGCTGGTAGTAGTAAAATTGGTAGCAATACATAATTGGTTATTTTTGTTTTTATAGTCATGAAAATCCATTTAAGCTAAAAATAAACTACTGGTACGTTATTGTTCATTAACAATACTAATAAAGCGATTTAAGGTACATAAGTAAATACATACCTGGCACCTAAGTTAAAAACTTAAGAATCGTCCAACCTAATTTAGTAGGTGCGCAATGTGTATGATGCAGTAAAAAGCCATGCCAATTAATTTTGGCGCTTGAAGGTAATCATCGGCCGCTAAAAATTGTCCAATTAATCTCGGGGATTGCGTAACTTCATAATCAGTTGATCATAGTTTTCACTTTTCGGCACAATACTTAATTCACCATCGGCCTCGAAAACCACCGCCATAACTGTGCTTAAATCACCAAAACCGGCTTTTCGAACACTCGCTTCCACTTCGGTGCTGGTGAGTCGAGTGTCTTTCATAGCAGCCTCTATATATTCACCGTCGAAAAAGACTAATTGTGGAGAGGTTTTGACTACTTTGTCGAACGTCGAAAAATGGGCGCTGATCCAAGTGAGTAAATATTGTAAAAATAGGAGCAAGCTTACCGCGACTAAAACCTCAACTATAACCACGTCTTTCAATAAGATAGCAGAACCTAAGATGGAGCCTGCCGCTACGGTGATTATCCAGTCAAAGTTATTCATTTTAGCAAATGAGCGTTTACCCAATAAATGCGTCGCTAGGATTAAAAAGGGATAAATAATCAAGGTTGTGGTAACAATGCGCGCTATTTCACTCCACGATTCAAAAAACATATTTCCCTCTACTTAAGGTGCTGAATATACTAATAATCATATAAACTAAACAGCCACCTGAATCACACAAACTAGGCAGTCACCTTAATAAAACAAACAACACTGTGCAACTAAATCTGCCATACAGATTCAGGATTTATCTTCTATTAATGGGTCTCTTTACGGATGGTTTTTAATTTATGTCAGGGCATCAAATTATAATGGGACCTAACAAGTTATGATGGGACCCACTTTATTTAGCCTATTAGAATCTAGGCTTTTTAAAGAGCAAAGTTTAAGATGGGAGTTTTGTTAATTCTTTCTCTGAATTTTTTTAACTAAAGGCACTATCGCTAAAGCTAGCAATACGGCAAGAAAAAAGCTCACAAACGTATTACCAAACACCCATCTAAAAAAGATTCCTGAGAGAGATAAAACAAAAGCTGACCAAAGCCATGGATTTATATTCTGCATACTATCTAGAGCACCTCATAACACCCTGCTTAGGGGCGCAAACACATGGGCTATAATTTGGATCGAAGCGACGCTGCCCATGTGTATGCATCCCAGCGAACGAAGTGAGTGTGTTGATTAGGTTGTTAGGTGCGTGCATATTTAAACCACTACCCTAGGGGCTTTACCATGAAAGCCCCTAGGGTAGTTTTTTGAGATTATCTGGCACGAGAGGCCAGCCACGCTCAATACCTTCTTTTGTACCTTTCCAGAATAAGTGCTCTGTATAATATACATCTATGTATTCGAATTCTGCTTTGGTTGCAGTATCTAGTTTTTCGCTCATGTACTGCAACTGTTCTAATGCTTCTTCTAAATTACCTTGGTTAAACAAAATGGTTGTCAAATTTGCGAACTCTTCCATTAGGAATGTGAGTGCCCATTTTTCATGTTTTTCCATGAGAGGCACAACGTCAGGAAATTTAGTGCGGATCTCTTTTAAGAACTGTCTTATCTCTGATTTGGCCATTGATTTCTCAGAAGCACCTAACTTTTCAATAACGGGCGCAGACATGTGGGGCATAATAGCGAAGCCGCCCTGCGTGTATGCGTCCCGGCGAACGAAGTGAGTGCGTTTATTGAGTTGTTATATCGCTACTCACCAATATTTCTTCGTATCAATATAGTGCTTCATGTTAGAAAAGATGTAAGCTAGAAGAAAAAATGCCGGCGTCGCAATTACGTCGGGTTTTATGAACCAAATTAATAGGCCCATGAGCATCGTTATAATTTCTAACATAATAATTTGCTTTCTTGCTTTTACTCCCCAAAACGAAAACCTGACCCATATTGGCTCTTTGTTCCATTCTTTAGATGTTTTGTCTATCACGATAATTTCCTCTTGAAGTTTAGAAATGTCAATTTCAAACACAGAGGCAAGGGCTTTAAGAGATTCTATGCTGGCCTTGTTTCCACTTTCTATTCGTTGAATAGTTCT
>NZ_DCYU01000098.1:63651-71575 GCF_002331165.1 Pseudoalteromonas sp. UBA2102 | reverse complement strand
GCCAAAATTAGTTGACCACTACAAAATGAATTGAATGGGTGTCATCATAATTCTTTAAGTCAAAGACGAATTAATTGACTTTGCAAATTACGTATTTATAGTGTAATAAAATTTTAGAAGGAACTAGAGTAATGGATGAAATAATTTTATGTAAAAGTAATATGAATAGTACTTCATTAAAAGACAAGTGTGGTATTGAAATTGAAGGGTTATTCTCTTTAACATGCCCAGACCCTGACATGTTAATTGCGAACAAACCATATTTATTGAAAGGTGGAAATTCGACTACCGGTACAAATTCTTTAGCAAAAATATCCAATATTCCAAATGTAAAAAATTTAACAGATCTATCACTTTCTTTCGGTGGTGATAATCTAGTAGCACTTTCCATGATCTCAGCAAAATTAAATGAATTTAATATAGGGTTAATGGGAACTTCGACTAGCGTTTATTCAAAAAGAGTTGGTGATTTTGCAGATGCAGTTAGTGATTATCAGAAATCGCTGCTCGAATATCGTCAAGCTATCAAGTCTAAATCACCAACCAAAACTGCGGCTAAACAAAAAGCAAAGCTTGCTTTTGATAAAATGCAAAATAAATTTAGACTAGAAGTAAAAGCAGTTACAAACCAAATCAAGTCTAAACGTGGAACACCCTTAACAAACTTTTCAAGGGGAGCCAATATAGCTAGAAGCAGTCGTAATGTTACTAAGCTTGACTTAATAACTCCTACTCATGCAGATAATGTTGTTAAATTTACTAAATATTCTAAGTTTTTAGGGAACGGTTTAGCTGTAATTGATTTTGGTAGTCGGGTGGGTAACATACACAACACTTATAAAGCTGGTGATAACTGGGAGCGCGAAATGTTCGTAGAATCAACTAGTTTTATTGCAAGTGCTGCTACTGGAATCGGCGTTGTTAATGCGGGGGCTGCTGCCCTTACTTTTTTAGTTGTAGCAACTCCTGTAGGCTGGGTTGGTCTTGTTGTTGGTGGATTGGCAGTAGCAGGAACCGCTGCGGCCGCTTCAATAGGAATTAATGATTATACAAAGGAAAATAGCGGTAGCTTATACGACGAAATTATGAAGTGGTTTGACTCTTAATGGATATTGAGAAAACTTTGTTTGTTATATTTCTCGTTGGCTGTCTTCTTAGTGCTGTGCTTTATGTAGTTTTTGGACAAGTTACTGTGCGCAAATTAAGGAAGAACCCTAATACGAAAGAGCTACTAGGTATGGAGTTTATAAGTGGCTGGGATATAATAAATGTAGCTAAAGCATTCTCACTACCAAGGAATTGGATGCTCAAGGTAGAAAAAAGTAAGTTTGCATTTATGTATGCTAACTCGTCTACTTTATTTGAAAATACATCAATATTTGATAGGGTACTTGGTTGTATCTTCTATTGGACATTGACTCTATCAGGTTTGTTAGGGGCTTTTTTCGCGCTGCTAAATTCACTTGGTTTTTTTGATTAATACATGTTGATGTGATTTTTAGCTAATTAAAGTCAGCTATTGGCTCTAAACACCAAAACTTTTTATTTTAAACTATTAACGTCCTCTTAAGCGCAGCGCCTCATAGCCTCTTTATGAATTAGCTATAAATAATTGAGGCGTCTAGCTCTTTAAATCTAAACACTTTAAACGTAAAACATCGGCGAATTAGTACTCTAATACACGCCGATGTTTATAACTTATCTAAATAAGCAAATTACGTATAAGGTATTAAGCCTTAGTCTTGCTTACGGTTAAGGCTAAATAAGCAGATTGCTAGAAGTAACGTTGCAATCATGCCTGATGCACCAGCAACGCCTGATGGTAGGAACCCATCACGCCCAGCAATAATTAATATAGCATTGGCAAGCATTGCAAATGCACCTGCTAAGGCTGTAAGGCCGCCAATGGCTTTGCCACCTTTAGCTAAGTAAGACAGGCCAAAAACAACAGCTGCTAAGCCTAGTAGTAATTTAGCTGCGTAGTAAATCATAAATGATAAAGACACCACACCACCAATTAAAGGTTGTGCGCCTTCTACTGCGCCCGCTACTTTGCCAAATGTTGAAAACAACGTTAGGCCAATGCTTACCTGTACTATGTTAAGTATTGCGCTAAATGTGATAGCCGACCAACCTAGTTGAGCGTTTTTAGCTTGCACCATAGTGGTACTTGCAAAGGCCACAAGCACAGTAAACAGCACGGCTTCTAGCCCCCATGCATATTGTCTTGAAAAGCTAATTTCAGCACTGTAAAGGGCAGTAAAAATAGCCTGGGTTATCGCCAACGCCAACAATAACGATGCTGTAATTAGGGTGGTGCGTTTATGTGTAAATTCCATTATGTACCTCTTATAATTTTATATTTGACGCTTTAAAAGTTGTAGTCGCTTTGCATACATCAAACAGATGAAAGTATTGCTGCTATAAGACAGGTAAAGCGGAGTAATTATTTCACTAAAACCAATAAAAATAATAATTAATATTAAATAAGCTAAAACTTGCGCTTTTAATGAAACTTAAATTGCAAAGCCGCATTGAGTTAAGCTATTAAGCCTTTAAAAATTCAGCGCATCTTATCCTTTTCTGATTTAACCTTTGTATTAAATGTTGGGGTTACTTCGACTAACTAAAGCGGCTGTTTATTCGAGAGGTAATTAAAACAATCGCTTAATAAAGTATATATACCCATAAACAATGTTTATGGGTATTTTGTGTGACTAAGCCTATAAATGTTATTTATTAAGATAAAAGCCTAAAATGAGACCAATCACTTAATGCGATAATAGTTTGCTCTGTAGGCGGGGCTACATAGATTAAAGCTGCAATGGCAATTATTGATGCCAAGGTAATTAATTTATTGTCGAAGTCGGCTATTTTTAACGCGGTGCCAAAGGAGCGTTTAATAGTGACATTGCTTAAATCTACACTGTAAATTTCATCGAGTAATAAATGAATTAACCCGCCGATTAAAATAAACCCACCTGTTAACCAGGCAAAGGTGGCTGCTTGTGTGGTTGTTTGCTCGTTTAGTTGCCACGTTACTTGCGTTGTTAACAGCGCGCATAGCACTAAAAATAATAACGAGTGGCAGCTGCCTCTATGTACTGTGATCCATTCAAAAATGGGCCTAATAATGTATTTCATAAACCCGTACACCAATAACGGCACTACGATTAGCTCAATAAAGCTAATTTCGATTATTAGCTCGGTGGTTATGTAATGCAGCACCAGTAATACGGCGCTCAGTGCGAATAAGTTAAAAATAGTATTGAGCGAGGTTGAGTTATCTGAGTCTATGTCGGGTAATAAGCCGCCAATTGAGCCTAAAAACCATAACCAAAGTGCGCCGTTTAAATCAATATGGCCTGCAGTTAATAAAGTGGCCGAGCCTAAACCTGTGATGATGACTGCAGTATTAAGATGAGTATTGAAATTTGCCATTGTATCTCTTGATAGAAAAATAGGTTGGCATTCTATCAATTGAAAAGTTCATTGTTCAATTTACTTTAAAGGTAAGGCGTAAATAACTTAAGTACTTAATTTTAAACGCTGCGTTTGAAATGATTTTAGCCTAAATGGTGACTGATTTTGTAATAGGCAAAACCCGTTGAATAAATCAACGTAGGTAACACTATTAAAGCCTCTGCATCATTTGTTAATTATTAATATGTTATAGTGTTGCAATATGTATTTGATATAGTATAACATTCACTGCATTCTAATTTCCCTTAATAGAGTTTGAATGTGAGTACACCTACAGCTGTTAATCAAACATCACCGAAAGAATCTCCACGTGTGGAACAAACACGTAATGAAGCCCTAAATACAACTCAAGCCGCTACTCAAGCAGTTAAAAGCGAAGCCATTATTGAAGTGGACTCGTTAAGTTTTAGCATTATAAACAACGCCATTTTAAAAAACTTAAACTTTAGCGTAGGCTCAGGCGAAATTTACGCGTTACTTGGCGGTAACGGCGCGGGTAAATCAACCACGTTAAAAACTTTGCTTGGGTTTAATAAACCCACTCAAGGCTCTGTAAAAGTAGCGGGCAAAGAGGTAACACAGGCACTTGATTTTGTACGCGGTAAAACGGCGTATTTGCCAGAGTCAGCAACGTTATATCCGCATTTAACTGCCCGCGAAAACGTGGCGTATTTTTTATCGCTTGCTGATATTAAAAAAACCGATGAGCAAATTAATGCTGCGTTTAACCGTGTAGCGCTACAGCAAGCTGCATGGGAGCGTCCTATGCAAACGTATTCTAAAGGCATGAGGCAAAAAACTGCGATTGCACTGGCTATTTTACGCCAAGCCCCGATATTTTTACTTGATGAACCTACATCGGGCCTTGACCCTGTTGCTATTGATGAGTTTAACCAGTTAGTGCGTGAGCTTGCATTAACCGGCGCCACTATTTTAATGGTAACGCACGATGTATACGGCGCATGCCAAGTTGCAAACCGAATTGGTTTATTAAGAGCGGGTGAGCTGGTGGGCGAATTTGACGCGCCAGAAAACGGCCGAATTGATACCGAGCAAGTTCATGCCGCGTTTGCACAAAGAGGCGGGTAATGAGCAAAAATAATTTTTCAAAGGTGGTGATAGTTGCCAAAGATGAGTGGCGCTATTGGCTTCGCTCAAAACTGGCGATGACTGTTTTAGCCATTGGTTTATTACTTACGCTTTCATCTGTGGTGGTTACTGCCATAACAATGCACGAACTTAGCCACACTCGTAATGAATTACAAAGCAATGCAGAGCAAAGCTTTGCTGAGCAACCCGATCGCCATCCACACAGAATGGTGCATTACGGGCATTACGCTTTTAGAACGCCAACACCACTTAGCACACTCGACCCAGGGATTGATGCCTACACAGGTAACTCAATATTTTTAGAAGGGCATAGGCAAAATAGTGCAATGTTTGCCGAGCAGCGCCAAGGCACAGCTTTAACAAAATTTGGCAGCTTAACGCCAGCTTTTATAGTGCAAACATTAGCGCCGTTACTGCTTATTTTAATTGGTTACAGCTCTATTAGCCGTGAGCGCGAATCGCAAACGTTGTCGTATTTATTAGTGCAAGGCACCAAAGGCAGCACGCTTATTGCGGGTAAAGGGCTAGCGCTTTTGTGTGTTGTTGGGTTAATTATTGCGCCATTAGCGGTGTCGGCGTTATTTACGCTTAGCGCTGGTGAGAGCCTTTTAGCAGTTGTTGGTTTTATTGTGGGCTATGCATTGTATTTAAGCGTGTGGGTGTTAGTTGTTTTATTAGCATCGAGCGTGTTTAGTAAAAATAGTGGCAGCTTTACAGCGCTTGCGTTTGTGTGGATTTTACTGTGCATTGTTATGCCGCGAGTAGCAAGTACCAGTGCCTCTACGGCTGTGCCATCGGCCGGTAAAATAGAAACCGACTTTGCAGTAAAGGCTGAGCTTAGAAAACTAGGTGATGGCCATAACACCAACGACCCCGCCTTTAAGCAATTTAAACAATCTCTGCTAAAAAAATACAACGTAAACAGCATTGATGAGCTGCCAGTAAACTTTAGAGGGTTAGTGGCCAGTGAATCAGAGGCCAAACAAACTAAGGTATTAAACCAGTTTGCCGAGCAGCGCATGCAAAGTGAACTTAAACAAACGCAGGTATCGCGTTACTTTGGTTGGGTATCGCCTATGGTGGCTATTCGCTCGCTGTCGATGATTGTAGTGGGTACCAGCATAGAAACCCATCATCGCTTTTTACGCGAAACCGAACAGCTGCGCTTTGATTTTGTGCAAGGGCTTAACAAAGTACACATTGAAAAGCTTGATTACCAAGTTGATATGAACCGAAACGCCAATACCGAGGCTACTAAAAAAGCGCGCGTAGGGTCAGAGAACTGGCAAATACTGCAAAACTTTACCTTTGATGTAGATAGCGCTGATGTTCGCGCGCAAAGAAGTGTACCTGCTTTTTTTCAGTTAATACTGTGGATTGTAGTACTTGTAGGCGGTATTAAATTGGTAGGAAAACGTTTGATATGAGTTATTTAATTACACAACTTACACGAGAATGGGGCTTTTTACTGCGTCAAAAGTACCTTGTGGTATTGCTGTTATGTAGCTTTGTTTTATCGGGCTTTGCAATATATAGCGGGCTTAGCGAAGTAAGTGCGCAGCAGCAAACAATAGAGCGTTTAAAAGAGGCAGATCAAAGCGACCGCACTAAAGTGCAGCAAAAGCAAGACGATCCGGGCATGTTGGCTTATTACAGTTTTCATTTAACGTATTCTCAGCCATCTAACCTTGCTTTTGCAGCATTAGGGGAACGCGATATATTCCCGTGGAAACACCGTATTAATTTATTGGCCATAGAAGGGCAAATTTACGAAAGCGATGCGCAAAATGCCGAGCTGGCACAGGCCGGTAAAATTGATTTTGTATTTGTAATTAGCGCCTTAGCACCACTGGTTATTATTTTGCTGTTTCATGACTTATTTGCAAATGAGCGCACTAGCGGCAGGCACGACTTACTGGTTACTACGGCTAAATCGTACTTTGCTTTGTGGGGCGCACGTATAACGGTAAGGTTTTTAGCAGTAATAGTGTGTTTAATGCTGCCATTTTTTATAGGTGCATTTATAGCTGGGGCAAGCGCGTTTGAAATTGCGTATGTATCGCTACTTTGTATTGCATACCTTGCATTTTGGACTGCGCTGAGTGTGTGGTGGGGCAAAAACGCGACTAGTGCCCCGCGCGTTGCCTCTGGCCTAATTGGCTTATGGGTATTATTTGCTTTTATTATTCCTATTTTAGGCGACCTTGCCATAAACAAGTCGGTGCATTCGCCTAAGGGTGGCGACATTATGCTTACTCAGCGTGAGGCGGTAAATGATGCCTGGGATTTACCTAAATCTTCCACTATGCAGCCTTTTATTAAAGAGTACCCAGCACTTGCGCCCTACATTGCTATGAGCAGTGAGTTTGAGTGGAAATGGTATTACGCATTTCAGCAAATGGGCGATTTAAAAGCAGCGCCGCTCTCTAAAGCATACCGAGACGCAGCCGCTAAAAAATATGATTTAGCAGGCGTTGTGTCGTGGTTTTCGCCACCGCTATTATTGCAGCGCAGCTTAACACGAGCCGCCCAAACCGACTCAGTAGCGGCGTATGCATACGAGCAGCAAATTCGTGATTATCATCAGCAATTACGTGAGTTTTATTACCCTTGGTTATTTTATAAGGGTAACCCGCCTAAATCAGTTCTCAATAACATGCCACGCTTTGAGGCTATAGCAAAGTAATCCTTACTAGGTGCGCTAAACACCGTTGTTTAGCGCACCTAGTAACAACACCATAATTATAAAATACTTATATTACTAACAAGGTTCACAATGAAAACCAACACAACAGGGCTTAAGCTCACCTATTTAAGTGCGTGCCTAGTAAGCTTATTTAGCAGCCAGGCTTTGGCTGCTGAGCAAAACCAGCAAACACACAGTGCTAACACAAATATTGAGAGGCTTTCTGTGGTTGCTACGCGCCAAGCTTACCAAGGTAACTTTAGCCCACTAGAAACTCCACAATCAGAGCTTAAAATTGATTTAGAAGCCCTTGAAAATGCAGGTGCAGTAAGCCTTGACCAAGCGCTTGATTTATCAGCCTCTGTTGCTCGCCAAAACAACTTTGGTGGGCTGTGGAATAGTTTTTCGTTACGTGGCTTTGTAGGCGATGAAAACCTACCGAGTAACTACTTAGTAAATGGTTTTAATGCTGGGCGCGGTTTTGGTGGCTCGCGTGATTTGTCGGGTATTGAGTCGGTTGAGGTTTTAAAAGGCCCCCGTGCGGCTTTATTTGGCCGTGGTGAGCCAGGTGGTACAGTCAACCTAGTTACTAAACGCCCAACGTTTGATACGCAAGGTGAAATTAAGCTCTCGGTAGCAAGTTTT
>NZ_DCYU01000098.1:59340-63270 GCF_002331165.1 Pseudoalteromonas sp. UBA2102 | reverse complement strand
TGGTTGGTTTTTACGAAGACGCCGAGAGCTTTAGAGACACCATAGAAACCACTAAACACGGCTTTAGCCCGTCAATAGTGTGGAATATTAACGACAGCAGCCAACTTGTTTACGAGCTTGAATACAGCGACCAAGAAGTGCCGTTTGATAGAGGCGTATTAGCCATAGATGGCGAACTTGGGCTTATACCACAAAGTCGCTTTTTAGGTGAGCCGGGCGATGGCCCAATTGAAGCCGATGTACTAGGGCATCAGTTAGAGTACATTCATGACTTTGATGATAACTGGAGCATTTTATTTGGTGCAAACTACCGTGATACCTCTATGGAAGGCTTTGCAACCGAAACCGGGTTTGGCGGCGTAGTTGATGGCGAAGTAAACCGCTTTAGGCGCTACCGCGATTTTGATGCTCAATACCATGTATTGCGTGCAGAGCTAAGCGGCAGCCTTGAGCTGGGCGGTTTTGAGCACCGTTTAATTATGGGTGTTGATACTGATAAATTTGAAAACGATCAATTTATTTTACGTGTACGGGGCGATCAATACATTAATGTATTTAAGCCTGTATACGGCGCGTATGAATTACCAACGCCTACATCTAATACCGACCGCGTAGAGATTCAAGAGTCGGTAGGGGTATTTATTCAAGACCAAATAAGCGTAACCGATAAGTTAGATATTCGTATTGGTGCCCGTTTTGATGATTACGAGCAGCGCTTAAATAACCGTTTAGCAGGCACTAATACTAAACAAACGCAGTCGCGCGTGAGCCCGCAGTTTGGTGTGGTGTATGAAGCCGGTGATTATGTATCTGTTTATGCAGCCTACGGCGAAAACTTTCGCCCGCTTTCGGGCACTGATACCAATGGCGATGGTTTTGAGCCAAACCAATCTACCTCTGCTGAGCTAGGTGTAAAATTTACCCTTAACGATGGCGCGTTATTTGGTACCGTTGCTGTATTTAAAGTAGATCAAGACAACATGCTAGTAGTAGATGACCCAACAGCGTTTACCTACGCAGCCATAGGCGAAGCGCAAAGTAAGGGAATAGAATTAGACCTAACGGGTGAGCTTAGCGATAGTTTAGAAATTTGGGCGTCGTATGCGTATGTAGATGCCCAAATACAAAACTCATTTTTTGATGCTAACTTTGGCTACACAGTAGAGGCCGGCGAGTCACTTTTAAATGTACCAGAGCATCAACTTAGCTTGCAGCTTGTTAAATCGGACGAGTTATATGGCAATGCAATTAAATTTGGTGGCGGGCTATTATTTGTAGACGAACGCAATGGCTATTTTGGTACCGACTTTAAACTACCCAGTTATACAACCGCGCGTGTATTTGTAAATTACGATGTAACAGACGCAATTCGTGTTACGGCTGAGCTAAATAACCTGTTTGATGAAACGTATTACACAAACTCGTTTGCCGATGCATGGGTACAACCTGGTACACCGCGTAACGTTAAATTTTCTGCCTCTTATAAGTTTTAATTGGTATTTTGCGCTGTAAACGTAAAAAGATCGCTTAGTTAAAGCGACCTTTTTTATTTGGCGTGTTTGTATTTTTTTAATATTTTAGAGTACTCGCCTGAATTTTTTAACTTTTGCAGCTGAATATTAAAGTCATCACGTAATTTTTTTGATTTAAATAAATAGCCACTAGGGCTTTTACCAAACAGCGCAAAGTGATCTACAGGTTGTGTGCTATCAATACCTTTAAGAGTTGAGCGATAGTAATCAAAACTTTGTTTATCCATTTGAATCACATTAGCCTTGTTTGAAAAAAGCATTTTAACTTGAAGAGATTGGTCGTGCACTTCGTAATATTGTGTATTGGCTTTTGCCATTTTTGCATACTCTTCACCTAAATGTATGCCGGCGCTGGGCCACGAGATTAAGCTGTAATGTGTTAAATCTGAGATTTTAGTAAAGTTAAAATGCTTGCTCCTTAGGGCTATCGCAACGTTTTCGTATTCATAGGCTTCATTTGATATATAACCGCTTAGGAGATTGCCGTTTTCTGTGCTTAAGTTTATGTCGGCTAGTATGTCGAGCTTTCCATCTATATACTCTTTAGCGCGGCGAGTATAAGGGTAATAGCGTGGCTCTATTTCATACCCTAAAGGCGTTAATGCGGCTTTAATAATATCGAGGGTTAGCCCGCTGTTGGTATGTGACATTACAAAAGGTGGTAGGGTTTCGCCTAAACCTACAACCAATTTTTGTTTAGTAGGCGATGCACAGGCAAAAGAGGATACAAGCAGTGTAGTTATTATAAAAAAGTTTAACTTCATTAGGCTGTTTAAATTAACTTGGCATACTAAAAAGATAGTAACTAAGTGGTTATGTAACAAGTAAATAGCCCATTAAAGTATTATTAAATATCTTTAATGGGCAAGTATTAGGCACAAAAGGTTAAACTTGGCACCGTTTAAAAAGGTGCGTAGCCGTCTGGCGTTGTTTTTGGCGTAGTCCAACGCTCTTTTGCATCAATATCTGTACGTTTTGAACCCGGCGCTGGTATACGGCCATTATCGCCAAAAAGCCATAACACTAGGTTTGTTCTGTCGCCACTGGTTATAGGTTTTGCCGCGTGTGGTACATTGCCTTTGTGGATCATGGCGGTGCCTGGTTTAAAGCTAAGTTGTACAACTTTTGCGTTTACTTGGTCGTAAAAATCAAGCTCTGATCCGCTAAATTCTTCCCCAGGTAAGTTTAAATTAATATTTAATGTTACTGATGATGCATCGGTATGCGGACGAATAGAGGCATCTGTACTTGGGTCGTAATAAATAGAAAAACCAAACGTTTGCGTATCGTAACCTATGATTTCAGGAAACAATAAACGTGAAATAGGGCGCATGTATGTATTTAATACTTGGTTATAAAATGCCTGAAAACTAGGAGCAGCTAAATAGCCCTCTGAGCGTTTGTCGAGCATGGCGCCGCGGCGGTTTAATACAATACCGTATGGTGGACGCATAGGAATGTTAGCATTCCATACTTTTTCTAGGTAACCACGTAAAACTGCTAGGCGCTCAGGATCAAAAAATTGAAACTGATACACATCAGTTGCTACTTCTTCCAGTAGTGATTTTACTAAATGCTCTTTAGATGGATCTTGCCATGCAGCATTAACGGCTTCACGTAAGTTTTTATCTAGTAATGAATCGTCCAAGGTAAAGGTGGTTGTATCTACTTCGGTTTCTTCCCACTCTTTCCAGGCTTGTGTAAGTAGTTGGTCGTTGTTGTACCAAAAATGCTGTACAGAGTGCTCACGATTTAACATGGCCTCTCTCGAAGGTAACGCTAGAGCACGAGCAAGTTGTAATTGGGTGGCAGACATAATGTGTAACTCCAGTTGTTGAATTAGGTTTTATCAATCTAGGAGTGCAATTTATTATATTTATAAAGTTAGATAAATAAGCTGTTTTAGGAAACAGTATCAAAATAATGTTTATAATTAGGGGCGGAATGAATAGAATTAGCAGTTAGCTGCAATGGAGATGGGTTTGTGTAAACCCATCAAGCGTTTAACTATAGATTTTTAATGTGTGACTCTATCGCCCCAAATTTCTTCTAGGCGGTTATCGCGTCCGCAGCGCCAGCGGTAGGTATTGTAGCGTATGGGGTTATTTTTATAATAATCCTGATGGTAGCTTTCTTTACCTTTAATTGGGTAAAAAGTGCTGGCATTAAGTATTGGCGTGACTACTGTTTGATTTGGGAACTCTGCTATCACGGCCTGTTTGGTTTGCTCTGCTATTTTGCGCTCTTGATCGTTAGCTACAAATATGGCGCTTAAATAACTTGGGCCTTTATCGCAAAATTGGCCTTTGGCATCAAAGGGATCAATATTTACCCAAAAATGATCAAGTATGCCTTTGTAGCTTACTACATCAGGGTCGTAAGTAATTTGTACTGCTTC
>NZ_DCYU01000098.1:50136-58958 GCF_002331165.1 Pseudoalteromonas sp. UBA2102 | reverse complement strand
GTAAAACCCGATATAACATCTTTTACGCCTTTGAGCTTTTCAAAGTCGCTTTCCATACACCAAAAACATCCACCGGCTAAAACTGCTTTTTCGGTTTTGGCTGCATGTGAAAAGGTGCTAAACAACATTGCGGCAGATGTTAATGCAAGCGTAAGTGATTTTTTCATAAAATAATCTACCTCTAGTATGAGTTTAAATACATATTCTTAATAGCTAGACCTTTTAACTGTAAAACCTATTTCATTGTTTTTAGTAGGCTAACGCCAATAGCGGAAAAAGTAATATACGTAATGGTTTGTAATTACGGCCATACGTACATTAGCTAACCTCTGTAGCACAATGTTGTATTATTAGAGTGTGTTTAATAAAGTGAAAGTATTGAGATAAAAGTAACAGGTGTTAAATGAACCAGTTAACCGAAAAATCGATAAGTTGCCCGTATTGCGGCGAAAGCATAGAAGTATTATTAGACGCGGCAGATATTGGCGAGCAATACATAGAAGACTGCCAAGTATGTTGTAAGCCTATTTCGTTTGTTGTTTTTGAAGATGAAGACGAGTTAAAAGTAAATGTATACAGTGAAGACGATACATTTTAATCATTAGTTACTCTTTATATAGGTGGCTGCACAGTGGCAGCCACTACCGTTTATACACGGGTGCTAGCTATTATTTTGCTCTCGGGCTAGTTGGTTTGGTAACAGCTCTTCTACTATTTCGCGTGCGGGGAGTGTATAACGTGTGCCGTCAAACATTACCGAGGTAAACTCGTTTATATTAGTAATGCCTGTTAGGGTCCAGCCCTCACCACGTTTAGGGCAGTATACGGTTGTGGTAGGTTGAATTACTTTAAAATCGTCGCTCATTATTGCTCTCAATATTGGCTATAAAGATAATGCTTGTGAATACGCTATGGTAAGTTAATAATGCTTAACCATAAAGCGCTATTTTAACTCCTGTATAAAATGTTTAAAACAACTCAGCTTGAACGCGTTACATTGCGTTTAATTACTCATAAGCATGCCCCGCAGTTATTTTCTATTTTGAATCACCCGCAAGTGAGCGAATTTAACGACTATAAAACCCCATTAAGTAAATGCCAAATTAAGCAATTAATACAAGACGATATTACCGCCTATTACGAAGGCGAAGTGATAAGAGTGGCTATTGAACATAATATAAATGGCAAACTTATGGGAACCTGCGGGCTTTATAATTTATCGCCTTGTAAAAGTAGGGCGTTTATTGGGTTTGAGCTTGATCCTATGTATTGGGATAAGGGCATTATGTTTGAGGTAATAACCGGCTTTGTTAAAACGCTTAAAGAGGTTATACCGCTTAATTACTTAGCGGCGCAGGTAAGTGCACATAATGCGCGTTCGCATAACTTATTAGTTAAATTAGGCTTTAGCTTGGGTGAGCATTCTATTTGGTATAAACACGTTTAGTACTGCATTAGTCATGTATTAGTGCTGCATTTACATTATACACGTTAGTAAATTTCATCATAAGAGGAACAAATGCAATATAAAAAATAGCCAATTTGGCTTATAGTTAAGCGTAAGCAAATGAATTTGTTACCCGAGTTTTTAAAACGTGTTCGCTTAACAAGGATTTTATATGCTAGAAAAACTATCTCAAGATGCCCTCGTTATTTGGGCTACTATTGACCCAATAGGGACTATGGCGCTTTTTGCTGCGCTCACTTCTCATTTAAGTGATCAACAACGTCGTAAAACTGCGTTTAAAACTGTGCTATATGCAGGCGCTGTATTACTTGGCTCTATTTTAATAGGGCAGCTTATTTTAAATGCGATGGGTATACGGCTGGTATCGTTTCAGTTAGGGGGCGGGATAATTTTATTTTTGTTTGGCTTACAAATGATATTTGGCAATGATTCAAATAAAGCAAAACAAGACCCAGGGCACGATATCGCGGTGTTTCCGCTTGCTATACCTGCTACTGCCACACCAGGGGCTATTTTAGCCGTTATATTACTTACCGATAATCACATTCACCCAATTACAACCCAAATAGGCACAGCGTTAATTACACTGGCAGTGTTGGGTGTAACCTTAATTTTGTTGTTGCTGTCGAGCAAAATTATAAAGCTAATTGGTATTGGCGGGGCGTCTATTTTAACCCGTGTGATGGGGATGATACTGGCCGCTTTTTCTGTAGAGCTGATAATGACTGCACTTGAAGTTAAGCAGTGGGTAACACTAGGGCCCTGATCAACCTTAAGGTTTGTTATAAAAAAGGCATGCACTGTATTTATATACAGTTCATGCCTTTTTGCTTATAATCGCTTTAATTAATACTTGTTTGCTAAGGCTAAAAAACTGACTTTACAATGCAATTAACTAAAGCAACAACCATTGCTGGTGGCTTTATAGTAAAAGAACACATCATACTAAATTGTTATTAAGTGCTTAACTTAGCTAAAGAGTAAGGAGAATAAAAGTAGCCAATAAATAGGGGGTAATTGGCTACTTAATTTAATAATTTTACCGGTTATTGATTGCTGCTTAGTGCGCTTTAGGTTTTACAAGAAGGGCGATAGCTACAACGGCGCTTAAAATACTGCATATTATAAATACGTTATGTTCACCCCCAGGTATGTACTCCATAAAAGAGGTAAAAAACTGACCGGAGAACACCGCCATAGTAAAATACGATAAGTTACGTCCGCGAACATTTTCAGGGCTTAGCTCTACGGTCATGTGGTTTAAAAGAGGAATGCTAAAACCAAAGCCAATACCAATTAATAGCGCGCCTAATACTAATATCAATGTACTTGATTGTATAAAGCAAAGGTATGATAAACCAAAGGCAAAAAATGCGATTGCTAATACATTTTTCTCACTAAGGCGTTTAGTTGCTTTAGGCATAAATCCCGCTGTAAATACCGCAATTAACGATATAAAAGCCAATAGTTGGCCTATTTCAGACTCGTTAAAATTTAGTGCGTGCAAGGTAATAGGTAAAAGCACGGTTGAGGTAAAAAATATGGTCATAGCTAGGGTTGATACTATATACACCCCTTTAAGCGTTAATGCGTTTGAATGGCTCTTTTTTATTTGTTGAGTTTGCTCTGTGTTTTGGGCGTTCAATTGCTGCTTACGGGGGACAAACATGAGCAACATAGCTAAAAATACCCAAGCAATTAAATATAAAGCAAGGGGTAATCCCCAATACATTGACGCTAAAACACCGCCTAAAAATAAAAATATAACGCCACCTAGCTCTATCGCCATACCTTGTTTGGCAATCATATTCAGTCGGGCTTCGCCGCTGTACCACGTTGAAATTAATACGGTGCAACTTGCCATCACTATTGCTGTAATACCACCTAATGCAAAACGATTAATAAATACTAAGGTTGGGCCATGTAAAAAGTAAGCACATGCACCCACTAATCCGTATAAAAATAAACCTATTATAAGTAAAGGATATGCGCCGTACTTGTCTATTAATCTTCCGGCTAGTGGGGCAAACACCACCGCACCTAAAGAAGGTAAAGTAATTAATAATACGCTGTTGCTTTGTATGCCTAGGCCATCAGCAATGGTAACTAAACCCGGCGCTAATAGGGTGCCAACCATTATGGTTAAGCTGGCAATGCATAGTAGAGTAAAATTACCGGCGGTTTTGAGTGAACTCATTTTCTCTCCATTAATTTTCGGGTGAATTTGTAAGCATGTTTACAGGCATTATTAATACGCAGCGCACACAGCTTTTATAAAGTGTTATAACAAATAATAGCGATTGTTAACGCATTCAAACATTTAAATTTTTTCATCATTTAACGTTTAAAATAAAAAAGCCCAGCATATAGCTGGGCTTTGTGTGTTGTTATGGTGGGAAATTAAAACTTGTATCTAAAACCAAATGCAATCCCGTCGTCTTCTGACGCTTCCATTTGTGATTGCTGGTCTTTGTCATCACTTTCAAAGTCGCTAAAATCTTTACGGGCTTCAGCGTAGGCAATGGTGTTTTCGTCAATTAAGTAATGAACACCAATCACAGCAAATTGACGTTTGAATACATCATTAGGATCGGTATTAAAGTTAGGTTGAATAACGTAATCGTCACCGGCATCTAAAATGTTATAAGCCACAAAAGGGCGCACATCGTTATCAAAACGGTACGACATAAAGGTTTCTACACCAATAGAGTCTTTAATTAAGCGCCCTAGATTATCGGTATCGTGGTTTTCGCTTTTATTTATGTTAGCGGCAACGTATAAACCTGGTTTTTCAATGCTGCCCCACATTACACCCGCACCAAAAATTATGTCTTCAACAGTTTGTGTTGTGCCATCGCCATACGTTACATCAAATTCACCACGGTTTACGCCTGCTGTTAACGTTAGCATGTCGGTTGCGTTATAAGTTACAGACCCACCAAAGGTGTAGTTAAACTCTACTTCTTGAGCTGCGCTGTCGCCATCATTCCACAGGGCTTCACACGCTTCTTCAGAAATGTCATCAACATCACAGGTATAAAATTCGCTGTTTTTAAGTTGCGCTTGAACTGCAAAGCTAAAGTCGTTGTAGCTATTACGGTATTGAATTAGTTTATCACCACGGCCAGTACCATTTACTGCACCGTCGTCTTTATTGTATGTGTAAACACCCGCAGCATTACCATCCCATACAAAGCTGTTATTGGTGCCATAAACTACGTCGTACCACGCACCCCATTGTTTACCAATGGTAATTTGCCCGTACTTTTCGTGCGAAAGGCCAGCA
The DNA here is from genome assembly GCF_002331165.1 of Pseudoalteromonas sp. UBA2102. Taxonomy (NCBI): domain Bacteria; kingdom Pseudomonadati; phylum Pseudomonadota; class Gammaproteobacteria; order Alteromonadales; family Pseudoalteromonadaceae; genus Pseudoalteromonas; species Pseudoalteromonas sp. UBA2102. Next base: position 54,204 of record NZ_DCYU01000098.1, on the reverse strand, counting down.
TAACCTAAACGGTTATATAAAAACTCATCTTGAATAGATTCAAAGCGGTTATTGTAAATAATATCGCTACTACCAACAGGGTTTACACCCCATTCAACTAGCGCTAGTGCCGACCAGTCTTTTTTAAGTTGGCGAGTAAAGCCAAAGTTTATACGCGATGTACCATTTACCACTTCGGTTTGGTTTTGCGTATTAATAACGCGCACATCAAGGTAACCACCTACTTTAATAGTGTTCTTTTCATCCTTATAGAGCTCTACTGCTGAAGCAGCTGGCGCAACTACTATGCTTGTTCCTAATAGTAGGGTTACAAAGTTTTTAATCATTTGTGATGCCTTGTGTGTATTAACTTTAAAAAGTGACATTAAATTTATAAGGCATGAAGACTAGCAAAGCCCTAATGGGCTCAAAAGTGAAAAATAATCAATGAAATTAGCGCCAAAAATGAATAAATATTCACTGGAGGTTAATGGTGTTTTTTATCTGTTAAGGGATATGTTTTTTTTGATTAAAAACTACGTAAATAGTGCTGAAAATAGCGCAAGTAAGTGGGTATTAAATTGAGTTTTTTCATGTTGGATAAAAATAAAACGCTAGTGCAAAAACTCTAAAAAGCATTTTATATCATAAATATATACCCAGTTATCTGTTTTTTAAAATGCTTTGCGATAAACAATCGACTTATTAAGTTAAACGGGTTTATTAATTAAAATTTAAACCCTGATATGGCGCACAAATCGCGCTATTATTTTTAGCTAAGCGCATTTTTTTAGTTGAATAAGCATTCACTGGCTTAATTACGTTTTTAGGCACTATTTGTTAGGCATTAATTTACGCCTTTAATGAGTGGAATAGGGCATAGTTCATACGCTTTCAACCTTAAACTTTCATAGAAAAAAAGCTGTATTTAGTTTAAACTGCGCGCAATTTAAATACATCATGTCCCCTTGGAGGGTAGCGCTATTATTAGTACAGCTAACATCACCATGCAATTTGGTGCTAAACCGTTATTTGAAAACATATCTGCAAAGTTTGGCGAAGGAAACCGTTACGGTTTAATTGGTGCAAACGGCTGTGGTAAATCTACATTTATGAAAATCCTAAGTGGCGAACTAGAGCCCTCTGCAGGTAACGTAAGTACAGATCCAAATGAACGTGTGGCTAAACTAAACCAAGACCAGTTTGCTTACGAAGAATACTCTGTAATTGATACTGTGATCATGGGCCATAAAGAATTATGGGATATTAAACAAGAGCGCGATCGCATTTACTCATTACCAGAGATGAGTGAAGAAGACGGCATGAAAGTAGCCGATTTAGAAACTGAGTTTGCCGAAATGGACGGCTATTCAGCTGAGTCTAAAGCCGGTGAGCTTTTATTAGGGGTAGGTATTTCAACAGAGCAGCATTACGGCCCAATGTCTGAAATAGCACCCGGTTTTAAACTACGTGTGTTACTTGCCCAAGTGCTGTTTTCTGACCCTGATATTATGCTACTTGATGAGCCAACCAATAACTTGGACATTTACACCATTAAATGGTTAGAAGATGTGCTTAATCAACGCGACTGCACCATGATCATCATCTCGCATGACCGTCACTTTTTAAACTCAGTATGTACCCACATGGCTGATATTGATTACGGCGAGCTTCGTATTTACCCAGGTAACTACGATGAGTACATGTTTGCAGCAACACAAGCACGTGAGCGCCTATTAAGTGAAAACGCGAAAAAGAAAAGTCAAATTGCCGAACTACAACAGTTTGTATCGCGCTTTTCTGCAAACGCGTCAAAGGCTAAACAAGCAACGTCACGCGCAAAACGTATTGATAAAATTCAACTAGAAGAAGTAAAAGCCTCTTCTCGCCAATCGCCGTTTATTCGCTTTGAGCAAGAAAAGCAGCTATTTCGTAATGCATTAGAAATGACCAACCTAAGCCAAGGTTTTGAAGACAATACGTTGTTTTCAAATTTAGAAGGTTTAGTAGAAGTAGGCGAGCGCATTGCTATTATCGGTGAAAACGGTGTAGGTAAAACAACATTACTTAATACGCTTGCTGGGCGTTTAGCACCTAAGTCGGGCGAGTTTAAGTGGTCTGAAAATGCCAATATTGGTTACTACGCGCAAGATCATGCTGACGAGTTTGAAAAAGACATGAACTTGTTTGAGTGGATGGAGCAATGGCAACAAGAAGGCGACGACGAGCAAGTGGTTCGTGGCTTTTTAGGACGCATGTTGTTTTCGCAAAACGATATTAAAAAGTCTGTAAAGGTTATTTCAGGTGGTGAACAAGGCCGTATGTTATTTGGTAAAATTATGATGCATAAACCAAATATATTGTTAATGGATGAGCCAACAAACCACATGGATATGGAGTCTATCGAGGCGTTAAACCTTGCATTAGAAGCGTACGAAGGCACATTATTGTTTGTATCGCACGATCGCCAGTTTGTATCATCGGTTGCTACCCGCATTTGGGAGATAAAAGACGGCCAGGTGATTGACTTTAGAGGCAACTACAGCGAATACCTAGCAAGCAAAGAAGTATAAGCACTTTGTAACTGCAACCCTTTAAAAGCCATGTTTAAACGTGGCTTTTTTTGTTTTTGTGAGTCGCAATTAAACTTGGTTTGGGTATAATACCCGCCTAAAACCGGACATAAGTCCGCTATTTTTAAAATACATTACTGAGGAGTATTTATGACTGTTGGCATTATTATGGGTTCTAAATCAGATTGGCCAACCATGGAACACGCAGCGCTCATGCTCGAAAAATTTGGTATTGAGTACGAAACAAAAGTGGTCTCTGCGCACCGCACTCCTCAACTTCTTGCAGATTATGCAAATTCAGCCGCAGATCGTGGCATAAAAGTGATTATTGCTGGCGCCGGTGGTGCTGCGCATTTACCAGGTATGGCAGCGGCATTTACATCGCTTCCTGTGCTTGGTGTACCGGTTAAATCTAAAGCCTTAAACGGTGTAGATTCATTATTATCTATTTGCCAAATGCCAAAAGGCGTAGCCGTGGGTACACTTGCTATTGGTGAGCCAGGCGCTGCTAACGCAGGTTTACTTGCTGCACAAATTTTAGGGTGCCAAAACCCAGAAATTTTTGCAAAAATTGAAGCATTTCGTATAGAGCAAACCGAGACTATTTTAGCTAACCCTAATCCTGCAGAGTAAAAATGAAAATTTTAATTTTAGGTGCCGGCCAACTTGCACGAATGATGAGCCTAGCAGGCGCCCCCCTTAATTTAAATGTGGTTGCGTACGATGTAGGCAGCCAAAAAATTATGCATCCGCTAACCGGTGAAATTTACACAACCACACTTGAGCAGGCAATTAGTGACGCTGATGCGATTACCGCAGAGTTTGAGCATATCCCCGATGATGTACTTACACTGTGCTGCAACAGTAATAAGTTTTACCCAGGTAAAGCTGCCATTAAAACCGGTGGCGACCGCGCATTAGAAAAATCGCTACTAGATAAAACAAACGTAGCGTGTGCGCCGTATCAACTGATCACAGAAAAAGCGCATTTAGAGTTAGCGGTTAAAACCCTAGGCAAACCGCTGGTTATTAAAACGTGCCAAGCAGGGTACGATGGTAAAGGGCAGTGGCGTTTAAAATCAGATGACCAAATAGAGCAAATTTGGTCAGAAATGGCTGATTTTATTGCCTCTGGCACACAGGATGCACCACACAGCATTATTGCTGAAAAAATGATCCCGTTTGATCGTGAAGTCTCTATTATTGGTGCACGCGATAAGCAAGGTAATGTGGCTATTTACCCAATTACTGAAAACGAGCACACCAACGGCGTGCTTACTTTGTCGATTGCAGGTAAAAATAACACGCTGGTTGAGCAGCAGGCCCATAGTGCATTTACAAAAATTGCCAACGAGCTTAATTATGTTGGCGTACTTGCCATTGAGTTTTTTGATGTAAACGGCACTTTACTGGTGAATGAAATTGCGCCGCGAGTTCATAACTCAGGGCACTGGACACAGCAAGGCTGCCATTGTTCGCAGTTCGAAAACCACATGCGAGCTGTAGCGGGTTTACC
>NZ_DCYU01000098.1:36722-49747 GCF_002331165.1 Pseudoalteromonas sp. UBA2102 | reverse complement strand
TATTCCTACCGAGGTTTTAACAGTCAGTGATGTAACCAGCCACTGGTACGGAAAAACGGCAAAACCTGGGCGTAAAATGGGGCATATTAATGTATCTGCAGATAACATTAATAAACTTGCCGATAAGCTTGGGCAACTTACCGATTACTTACCTGAGCAAGCGTACCCCGGCATTTTAAAAACTGCTACTGCACTTATGCTAAGTGAGTAAAGGCTGCAATTAACTTATTAAATACCGGCTTAAGCCGGTATTTTTTTGTCATAAAAATAGGTATTAATTGTGTAATACTGGTAAAGTCTATTTTTTAATTTTTTGAAGTAAAAAAATGAAACTAAACATACTTTATGGCGCATTAGCCATTGCCGCTTCATTTAGTTTAAATGCTACAGCCAGCCAAAGCCTTCGTATTGCCACCTTTAATGTGAGTATGGATGCAACTAATCACACGCCAAAAGGCGAGAAAGTTAACCCCGATGCGCTAGTTAATGCACTAAAATCAAACCACCAGCAAATAAAAAATATAGCCGAAATAATTCAGCGTGTTCGCCCTGACATTATTTTATTAAACGAGTTTGACTACGTACCAAAAGCGCAAGGTATAGATTATTTTAAACGCCAGTTTTTAAATGTAAGCCAAAATAAACAAGCCCCCATTGATTACCCATACAGTTTTATTGCCCCTGTAAATACAGGCCTTGCTACTGAATTTGACCTTGATAACAACGGTAAAAAAACCGCTATAATGGGCGATGCGCAAGGTTTTGGTTTTTTTGAAGGCCATTACGCAATGGCTATTTTATCTAAATACCCCATTAACCTTGAGAAACTGCGCACGCTTCAAACGTTTAAATATAAAGATATGCCTAATGCGCAAATGCCAGTAGACCCAAAAACAAAAGAGAATTGGTATAACACGCAAGAATGGCAGGCGCTTAGGCTTAGCTCAAAATCGTTTTGGGATGTACCTGTTGTAGTAAATAATAAAACAGTGCATGTGCTTGCCTCGCACCCAACACCGCCGGTGTTTGATGGCGACGAAGACAGAAACGGCAAACGTAATCATGACGAAGTTAGGTTAATTGCCGATTATGTTGCTAATAAAGCCTATATTTACGACGATAACGGCCAAAAAGGCGGATTAAAAGCAAACTCGCGGTTTGTTATTTTAGGTGACTTAAACGCCGCGCCTGAAGGGGATAAAGCACGGGTTGAAACCACCAATCAAATTTTAAATAATCCACTTATAAATTCGCAATTTATACCGCAAAGCGCCGGTGCTAAAGAGCAGTACCCGCAGTCATACGCAAAGCACTTTACCGCTAACTGGCAGGCGCGTGTAGATTATGTTTTACCCTCTACCTATGGGTTTAAAATACACGATGGCGGGGTGTTTTGGCCCACTAAAAACAGCGAGCAATATAGATTAATAAAAGATAGAAACGCATCGAGCGATCACCGGTTGGTGTGGCTCGATTTGCTAATAGAGTAAACTCAGCTTTACCGTGAAAATGTGTTATTTATCTTAAAAAATTGCAATAACTCAAGTGCTTCTGCTTAAATACGGCTCAATTATAATAACCGTATAGAAGCACTATGATTTTTAACCTATCGTCATCAAAAACATTAGTAGCGCTTGCTGTAACCTCTAGCATTATGCTTGCAGGTTGTAGTGCTACCGCCAATACCTCTTCATCACAGCAAAGCGCTTTACCAGCAACTCCTGTTGCTGCGGTTGTAAACACACCTGCTGATGTTGGCTCGCAAAATATTACGCTAGAACAAGCCATGGCAAATCCAGATTGGATAGGGAACCAGCCTAAAAATGCGTACTGGGCAAGTGATTCAGCCACCATTATTTATGCTCAAAAGCAGCAAGGCAGTAGTAACCTAAACGATATTTATAGCCAGCCAATTAACAGCAAAAAAGCGATGCAAGTTTCACTTGATAAACTGCATACTGTAGGTGCTTCTAAAGCGGTTTATTCATCAGATAGAACACTTCAAGCTTATACGTTTAAAGGCAATGTATTTGTTAAAAACCTAGCAACGGGTGAACTTACACAAATAACAGCAACCTCAGCTAATGAGTCTAAACCACAGTTTTTAAACAATGGCGATTTAGTTTACCGCCAAGGTAATGTGTTTTTTAAAGTTGATTTAAAAACAGGGCTAAGTACAGAGCTTGCTAACTTAAAATTGGCCGATGAGCCAAAAGGCTTACAAGAGCCAACTAGTTACATAGCAAAAGAGCAGCACAAACTGATTGAGTTTGTGGCGCTGCAGCATAAAAACAAACAGGATACGCAAACACGCAATGAGCAAATAAACGCGCAAAATAGCTCCATTGCTAACACCGCTTTTTATTTAGGTGATGGCAATGTAATTAAAGAAGCGCAACTATCGCCAAACGGTGATGCTTTAATTGTTGTGCTGCAAAAGCAGCAATCGTGGCGTGATAAAGGCGATATTATGCCTAATTACATCACCGATGATGCCACTATTGAGCCTAAAAAAGTGCGCCGTCGTGTGGCTGATGCAAAAGAGCAAACATCATCGGTGATACACATTAACCTTGTAGATAAAACACAAACGCCACTGAGCTTTGATACGCTACCGGGCTTTGATGAAGATGTTTTAGCCGAGGTTAAAAAAGAAAACTACGCGCGTGATGGTAAAACGTATAAATCTAAAAAAGCGCCACGCGGTATTAACTTAATTACTAATTGGGGTTTAAACCAAGCCCCCATAGTGTGGAACGATGACGGCACGCAAGTTGCCATTATGCTAGAGGCGTGGGATAACAAAGACCGCTGGATAGCCACAATAGACTTTGATAAAAACGAGCTTGTGTCGCAGCACCGCCTGCATGATGATGCTTGGATAGCTTACGCGTTTAACAATTTTGGCTGGTTACATAATTCAAACACCCTGTATTACTTATCGGAAGAGTCGGGCTATAGTCAGCTTTACAAAAAACCGCTTAACGGCAAAGCAACCGCTTTAACTAGTGGCCAGTTTGAAGTATCGGACATTACGTTAACTCATGATAATAGCGCTATATATTACAAGGCAAACGTAGAGCACCCAGGTCTTTACGAAATTTACCGTGTTAACCCACAAACAGGTAAAAACGAGCAAGTGACAGACCTTAACGGTATGACCGACTACACGTTAAGCCCAGACGAAAGTAAATTACTGCTTAAGCACTCTAAAATAACAATGCCAACAGAGCTTTTTGTTGCCGATGCTAAAGCTAACACCACAGCTACACAGCTCACCCATACGGTGTCGGATGAATTTTTAGCTAAAAAGCTCACCGCACCTAAAATAGTTGCCGTGCCATCTAGCCACACAGAGCAACCTATTTATGCCAAGGTGTATTACCCAAGTGACTATGTAGAAGGTGAAACAGGCAAATCCCGTAAAGCGGTTATTTTTAACCACGGAGCAGGGTATTTACAAAACTCACACATGGGTTGGTCTGTGTATTTTCGTGAGTTTATGTTTCATTCATTACTTGCCGATGAAGGTTACATAGTGATGGATATGGATTACCGCGCTTCTAAAGGTTATGGCCGCGATTGGCGTACTGCGATTTATCGCCAAATGGGTACACCTGAAACGCAAGATTTAGCAGATGGCGTTAAATGGATGGCGCAAAACGCAAATGTTGATACCAACGCAGTAGGCACATACGGTGGCTCATACGGCGGTTTTATGACCTTTATGGCGCTATTTACTACCCCTGAGCTATTTCAATCTGGGGCAGCACTTCGTCCAGTAACCGATTGGGCGCATTACAACACCGCTTACACGGCTAATATTTTAAATCACCCAGATGTAGATCCCATAGCGTATGAGCGAAGCTCGCCAATTTATTACGCAGAGGGCTTAAACAAGCGCTTATTAATTAACGCACCTATGGTTGACGATAACGTGTTTTTTCAAGACTCAGTACGTTTAGTACAGCGATTAATTGAACTTGAAAAGCAAAACTTTGAAACGGCCATCTTCCCGGTAGAGCCGCATGGCTTTGTACAGCCTTCAAGCTGGTTAGATGAATACCGCCGTATTCATAAATTATTTAAAGAAACACTTTAATCTTAAATTTAAAAATTAAAGTATAAAAACAAAAACGCCGCGTTAACTAACGCGGCGTTTTTATTAATATTGAAAAGCCTAATCGCTATTTTTTTAAGTATTTAATTGCTAAAGGTATGCCAAGCAATGAGCCGCCCACCGCGCCAATTAAGTGCGCATCAATGGCAACGGTTGAATCAATTAATTGGCCAATACTTGCATCGGGGCCGTTTACTTGCTCCATTATTATTTTTATCCACACACCTATAAATAATAAATAACCCGATTTAAGCGACAGGGTAATGTCTTTTACCGCTCCCCAAATAATGACACCATGCAATAAGGCGCTTAACCCCGTGTATATAGATATAGCAGGGCAAAACCATAATACGCCGAGCCCACACCACATTGCTAAAAAACACACATTAAAGGCATAACGCGCAGGCGATGTGTATTCGCCATGCAGTAACCAAATTAAAAATACGCCTAATGCGTTTAATCCTAAATGCGCCCAGTTAGCGTGAACAAATTGACTGGTAAACACTCGCCAAACTTCGCCGTTTTCAATGAGCGCTCGGTTAAATTCAAGTAAATTATTTAAATCAAATGCAGCAAAAACAATACTAAAAAGCATCAAAAATAATGGCGGAAGTAAATAACGAGGTTGTAGCGGTAAATTAAGCATTTTATTATGTTTTTTTAGTCAAAATTTTTGCATATTGTGCCCGTTTAACTTTAAGATGCCAAATACAACTACGTAATTAAGTGTTTTTAGTATTTTTATGCATTTTAAACTTAAGTCATTATTTACTATTGGTTTGTTTGCAGTAACGCTGCCAACAATAGCAAAAGAACCTGCAAAATTAGAAATTCGCGAGCCAGAAGCCACCACCTCAATTGTACAAAAACAATTAGTAACTGGTGATCAATACATGGTGGCCGCGGCCAACCCGTATGCCTCACAAGCCGGACAACAGATTTTAGCTAAAGGCGGAAGCGCGGTAGATGCGGCAATTGCAACGCAATTAGTGCTTACCTTAGTTGAGCCACAATCATCGGGCATTGGTGGTGGTACATTTATGATGTACTACAACAAAGCCGATAACCTACTTACAAGCTTTGATGGCCGTGAAACCGCGCCACAAAATGCTGACGAAAATCTGTTTTTAGATAAACACGGTAAAGCTGTTAAGTGGATTGAAGCAGTTGTTGGCGGTCGCTCTGTGGGTGTGCCAGGTATTTTGCATGCCTTTGCAAGTGCGCATCAACAATACGGTAAACTTGCGTGGAGCGAGTTATTTAAACCTGCTATTAAACTTGCCGAGCAGGGGTTTGAGGTGTCGCCACGTTTACATGGTTTATTGGCTCGCCAATTAAACCCAGGTGTAATGAGTATGCCGGTGATTAACGAGTACTTTTACCCTAATGGCGAATTAATTAAAGCCGGTACGATTAAAAAAAATCAGCCCTTAGCTAATTTATACAAAGACATTGCTAAACAAGGCATTGATGCATTTTATAAAGGCGATAACGCTAAGCAAATGGTAAACGCAGTGCAAAATTCAAAAATTGCACCGGGTACATTAAGCGAATCAGACCTGGCTAATTACAAAAGCAAGCAACGCGACGCAGTATGTATTAAATACCGTGCTTATAATGTGTGCTCTATGGCCCCACCGAGCAGTGGTGGTGTAGCGGTATTACAAATTTTGGGCTTGCTAGAACACAAAGACATGAGCGCGCTTAAACCTAATAGCGAAGAGGCAATTCATTACTTTAGCCAAGCCTCACGCATAGCATTTGCCGATCGTAATATGTACATGGGTGACCCTGATTTTACACAAGTGCCTACCAAAGAGCTGTTAAATAAAAAGTACATTGCATCGCGCGCCAAGCTTATTACTGAGCAAGACACAAAAGCAGTAGCAGGTAATCCGGTAGGCTATTTAAGCTACGCAAAAGATGATTCTTTTGAACTGCCATCAACATCACACGTATCCATTGTAGATAGCTTTGGTAATGCCGTATCAATGACCAGTTCAATTGAAATGGCATTTGGCTCAACTGTGATGGTTAATGGCTTTATTTTAAATAACCAATTAACCGATTTTGCGCTTTCGCCACGCATTGACGGCAAATTAGTAGCTAACCGCGTTGAAGCGGGCAAACGCCCACGCAGCTCTATGTCGCCGGTAATGGTGTTTAACAACGACGGCAGCTTACGCTTAGTGGTTGGCTCGCCAGGTGGCAGCCGTATCATTGATTACGTAGCGCAAGTGGTTATTGGTGTACTGGATTGGAACTTATCGGCGCAAGAGGCGATTAACCTGCCAAGAACCACCAATCGTAACGATTACACGAGCCTTGAAAAAGGCACTGCGCTTGAAGCCATAGCCCCACAATTAACTAAACGCGGCCATGCGGTGCGCGTACTTGATTTAAACTCTGGCTTACATGCCGTAGAGGTTAAAAACAATAAATTGTATGGCGGTGCCGATCCGCGCCGTGAAGGGGTTGCTTTGTCGGATTTAACTGACAAAAACGCCACTATCAAATTTTAATTTATGTATAATAGCCATGCAGGCAGTGAAGCCTGCATGTGTTTTCTCTCAATGGTCTGACAAGCTTAATTGTCATTGCAATTTAACCTTTTACAATGATAATGGCAGATCATAACTTAAGACTCCGTTAAAGCCTGGAAATATGACAACTAATACTGATCCTAACTACCTTTATATTCCTTACTCTGGCCCTGGCCTAATTGAAACTCCGCTTTTAAACAAAGGCAGCGCGTTTAGTAAAAAAGAACGCGAAAACTTTAACCTTGCGGGTTTGCTTCCTCCACGTTTTGAAACAATTGAAGAGCAGGTTGAGCGTTGTTATCAGCAGTATTCAAGCTTTAACGATAACTTAAACAAGCATATTTACTTGCGTGCCATTCAAGATAACAACGAAACACTTTACTACCGTTTAGTGCGTGATCATCTTGAAGAAATGATGCCAATTATTTACACGCCAACGGTTGGTGATGCCTGTGAAAAATTCTCAGATATTTACCGCAGTGCACGTGGCTTATTTATTTCTTACGAAGATCGCTATCAAATTGACGACATTCTACGTAACGCCACCAAAGGCAAAGTAAAAGTAATTGTGGTTACCGATGGCGAACGTATTTTAGGCCTAGGCGATCAGGGTATTGGTGGCATGGGTATTCCTATTGGTAAGTTATCACTTTACACAGCGTGTGGTGGCATTAGCCCAGCGTACACATTACCTGTAATGCTTGATGTAGGTACTAACAACGAAAAACTTCTTAATGATCCTATGTACATGGGCGCGCGTCATAAGCGTATTGCGCAAGATGAATACGATGAGTTTTTAGACTTATTCATTAAAGCGGTTAAACGTCGCTGGCCAAATGTATTACTGCAGTTTGAAGATTTTGCACAGCCAAACGCTATGCCATTACTTAAACGCTACCGTAACGAAATTTGTAGCTTTAATGATGACATTCAAGGTACAGCAGCGGTAACTGTAGGCTCTTTATTAGCTGCGTGTCGTGTTAAAGGCTCAACCCTTAGCGAGCAAAAAGTGGTATTTGTTGGCGCAGGCTCTGCCGGTTGTGGTATAGCTGAGCAAATTATTAGCCAAATGGTGTTTGAAGGCATTAGCGAAGCACAAGCGCGCAGCCAAGTATTTATGGTTGACCGTTTTGGCCTACTCACTGAAGGTATGGAAGGCTTACGCGATTTCCAACAAGCACTAGCGCAACCACAAGCTGCATTAAGCGAGTGGACTTACAGCGGCGAATACGCTTCATTATTAGATGTAATGCACTGTGCAGCACCTGATATTTTAATTGGTGTATCGGGTCAACCGGGCTTATTTACCGAGCAAGTTATCCGCGCGATGCACTCAGGTTGTGAACAACCGATTATTTTCCCATTAAGTAATCCATCTAAGCAGGTTGAAGCACACCCAGCTGATGTTATTAAATGGACTGAAGGTAAAGCACTTGTAGCAACGGGTAGCCCGTTTGACCCAGTAGAATTTAATGGTGAAGTGTTCCCAATTCCACAATGTAACAACAGTTATATTTTCCCAGGTATTGGCCTAGGTGTGATTGCAGCAAAAGCAACACGCATTACCGATGCAATGCTGAGTATGTCGAGCGAAATGCTTGCTGAGTCATCACCCCGTGCAAACACCGGTAAAGGCAGCTTATTACCTGCACTGACTGAAATTGAAACGTTAAGTAAGCGTATTGCATTTGCAGTGGCTAAAAAAGCAATTGAAGAGGGCGTAGCTCTTGAGATTAGCGACGATGCACTGTGGGCTGCTATTGATAGAAATTACTGGTTACCTAAATACCGTAACTACAAACGTTGTAGCATTTAATTACGCTAAGTAACGTAAAGTAAATAAGGCTGTACGTTGGTTACAGCCAGTTACAAAAAACAGGCAATTGCCTGTTTTTTTGTGCTTGTTCATTTATTGTTAACCACGTAGGCTCTTTAATGGTGACAACAAAAATACAATGGATAATGCAATGAAAACACACATTCTTTTATTAAGTAGCGCAATTGTCTTAAGTACTTTAAGCGTTGATGCGCATGCAAACTCAACACCTAACGCTCCTCATATTTATGTTAAAGGTGAAGCAACCGTAACCACTATGCCTGACTACGTACAATTAAGCGTAGGCATTGTAGAAATAGATAAAGACCTAATTGATGCTAAAAACAAGGCCGATAAAACCATGGCCAAAGCGATCAAATTAGTAAAAGAGCTTGGCATTAAAGACGGTAATATTAATGCAGGGCATATTTCTATAAATCGCGAAAGCCAATACAACAGAAGCTCTGGCGAGCAAGAATTTAAAGGCTTTAGAGTGTCGCGCACGTTAAGCGTTAAGCTCTCGCAAATCGAAAAATACCCTCAGCTGTTACAAAACCTGGTAAATAACGGCATTAACCAAATAATCCAAACGCAATTTTTAGCGAGTAACTATGAAGAGCTGCACAAACAGGCGCAAAAACTGGCCATTCAAGATGCCCGTAAAGCCGCCAAAGAACTAAGTGCCGATTACGGCGTTGAGCTAAAAGGGTTATATACAGCGTCGCTAAGCCCAATGAACGTACCTGCTCAGCCTTATGCTCGCTCAGAAAAAACCATGATGGTAGCAGATAGCGCACCCGGTAATTTTGTTCCTGATGCGTATCATGCTGGAGAAATTAAAGTAACAGCGTCTAGCTATGCGGTTTACTTTATTGACTAGTATGTTGGCAGATAAAACGAGCCACTAGTTTATCCCCTTGTGGCTTGCTAATGCGGGCAATCGCGTTAAGCATGTTGGTAATTTCTTGTCTGTCGTATTCGTTACTTACATGCTCGTTTATGTCATCTACAATGGCATTTAAGTAATTAAATAGGCTGTTTCGGGCTGCATCATTGCCATGCGCTACAAACAATATATTTTTAAATGCCTCTAAAACGTTCGTCATTACATACGCATCGCCTTTTGCGTAATTACGCAGTGGCGTAAAGTTATCGTGCAGTAACTCATCAAAACTGGTTTCGTGTATAAAGAGTAATGGGGCGTTGTCGCTGTGTTTAAACGAATAGTTTGTATCGTTAAGCGACAGGCGTTCAATTAATAAAATACTCAGCATATCTATCGATTTAACCGCTGTACCAGGATCGTTAATACCTGGGCTCATTGCTTTAACGGCAATTTCTGAAATTTGCGTTAATCCATAACGGTAATGATCGCTAATGTACTCTTCTATATAAAAAATAAAGCAGTCTAAAATTTTAGCAATAAGTTCTTCGTTATTTGAAATGTCTTTATCGCATTTTAAAAACGGATAGCCTTTAACGGTAAAGTAACCTTGGTTTACCGAGATATACACCCGAATATTTTCCTCGGCTAATATGGCGCATAACTTATCTGTATGCACCCCTTTGTAATAACCCTCGGTGGTGCTATTAACTGAGTGCCATTGTGTAAAATCAGGAAAGTCAGTGAACGGTTTTTCTGATTGCCTATCGACAATGGCTTTAATTTCGCGTTTAGTTTGGCTAAATAAACCGTTAAGTACATTATCTACTTGAATGGCTTTAGATATTGAATGAATAAAAAATACAAACAAGCCAAGCGATACTAAGCCAAACACCAATGACAGCAGCACCCCAAGCGATGGAATAGCGGTATCGCCACCTTCAAGCTTATTAATGTTAATGAGCATAATAATTGAGTAAATTATGCTGCCTAAATAAAAGCCCAATACCATTTGATGTGACTTACGGGTAATAAGCCCAGGTACAACCCGCGGAGATAAACTGGCGCTGGCCGAATTTAAAACCACCATCACCATAGAAAAACTAAACACCGTAAGCGATATAATACTGCCTGCTAGCGTGCTTAAAATGGTGCGGGCATTTTCGGCGCTATCTACGAGCACAACAGATATAAACGCCTTGAGCTGCTCTACAGGTGCTATGTATTCAAGCGACATGGTAATTACAGCAAAAAGTAAAAAACCAACCGAAAGTACAGAAGGGTAAAAGCCAATGCTGTTGATCATTTCACGATAGCGGTCGGCTACTTTGCGAGGGACAAACATAAATTCCTTTCATTGCGTTATAAAATTCAACTAATACACACTGTAGCATAGTTACTAAGTAAACTTATGATTGTGCAAAACTATGTTATTATTGCCAAAAATAAAACAGGACAACACCGTGATAGTTTCTACGTATGCTGCGCTTTTAGCGTTTTATTATATTTACTTAAGTTTTAATGTGATCAAAGTGCGCCGCAGCGAACAAGTGTCGCTTGGCGATAACGGCAGCCCTAAATTACAACGTGCTGTGCGTGCCCATGCTAATTTTATGGAATACGTACCCTTTGCGATTATTTTGCTTTTTTTAGCCGAATACCAAGGCCTCGCCAGTCATTATTGTAATATTTTAGGTGGCGCATTATTAATAGGGCGCGTTTTTCACAATTTAGGCATTGTTGAAAACAACCTTAAGTATCGCCAAATTGGTACCATTGCCACCTTTTTAGTGATGGCTATTAGTGCCTTTTTGTTGCTTGTAACACGCAATAGTTAGTAATAGCTGTTATGAGTAAAATATTTATAATAGGGCTTCCGCGTACAGGCACCACTAGTGTATGCCACGCTTTTTTAGAGTTTGGCATT
Source organism: Pseudoalteromonas sp. UBA2102 (assembly GCF_002331165.1). Classification (NCBI taxonomy): domain Bacteria; kingdom Pseudomonadati; phylum Pseudomonadota; class Gammaproteobacteria; order Alteromonadales; family Pseudoalteromonadaceae; genus Pseudoalteromonas; species Pseudoalteromonas sp. UBA2102. Next base: position 38,458 of record NZ_DCYU01000098.1, on the reverse strand, counting down.
GCCACGGCGCACACCGCGTACACCTCGTATTGTTTTGAAAACGCCACAGCCATAGCCGATACCCCTGTGTTTAATGACTACCGAGCATTAGATAGCCATTACCCCGGCGCTAAATTTATATATTTAGCGCGCGAAAAAACACCCTGGATTGCCTCAATTAGGCAATTGCTGCTGCGAATGCATACTAATTTAACGCGCCCAGACGGTGGTTTTAATATTCATATAAAGCGCTGTTACTTAACGACCTTTACTGACTTATCGATTGATAATATTAACCAAGATGATTATTTAGCAAAGTGCTACAACACACATTTAGCAAACGCGCGTGAGTATTTTAAGCATCGCAGTAACGACTACTTAGAAATTGATATAGCAAAGCCACAAAGTTTTGCCCTGCTTACTGCGTTTTTAGGCATTAAAAGCGAGCGCACCGACTTTGAAAAAATGAACATAGGCGGCAAAGTGACCGCATGGAACGATATTAAACACCCATTAAAAATTGACTCAACAGCAAAAGGGCGCATAGATAAGCATTTACCTTATATGCGTTAATTTTGCCCTGCGCGGCAAGATTTTTACTATTAAATACGCTAAAATCCCCGCATTATTTTTTAAGTAGTACAAAAAATGTTTGAATTAAAATACAACACCCCCTTTGAATGGACCGAAGCGGTTTTAGCCGACTTTAATACGTTTTTACAAGACCACGCTGCTGCTGAGAAAAAGGCATCGGGCATGGCTATTTCTATGCTGTCTCATTACCCAGACAAACGTAAACTGGTAAAAGCCATGACCGATTTAGCGCTTGAGGAGTTAATCCACTTTAAACAAGTGCTTAAACTGCTTATTGAACGCGATACTAATTTAGGTGATGACAAAAAAGATCCATACATAAAACAAATACGCGCTTTATTTAGACATGGCCGTGATGGATTTTTAATGGATAGATTACTGGTTGGCGGCGTTATTGAAGCCCGCGGCCACGAGCGCTTTTCATTGGTTGCTCAAGCATTACCAGAGGGTAAAGAAAAAGACTTTTATGTGGCGATTGCTAAATCAGAAGAAAAACATAAAAACTTATTTGTAGAGTTAGCGTACGAATACTTTGATAAAGAAGAAGTTGATATCCGTTTAGAAGAGCTACTAGTCGCTGAAGCTGAAATTTGTAAAAGCATTCCTTTTACTGCCGCACTGCATTAATACTTTTGGCACAAAGCACTGCTTTGTGCCTTCTCTCCTAACTTCATTTGCATTTTGCAAATCAAAATACTAAAGCCGTCTGTGCTTATATCTCCAATCATTTTAATTTATTGAATTTAAAGCTAAATATTTGCTGGTCTTAAACTTGCTCTGTTAAACCAACGCATACTTGAGGACGCGCATATGTTTAAAGCCATTATTTTTGTAATACTTTTTTTACCGTGCTGTGTATACGCCAAGCAAAGCAGTTTAAATTACATAGAAAACGCCAATGGCGATAGAGTAAAAAAAGTATCTCACTTAGTTAAGTGGACTCATACTCGCTTTGTATTTAACCGCGATATAGCACGTGTTGCACTAGGCCACGAAACCACACTCGATGTAAACGTAGTAAACGGACGCGAGCTGTTAATTTTAGCTAAAAAGTTGGGCCGCACCTCTATGATGGTGTGGTATGACGACAACACATCAGAAACATTTTTACTAGGCGTGACCGAAGACTACAGTGTACTTGAAAATGCCCTTAACGATATTCA
>NZ_DCYU01000098.1:3322-36344 GCF_002331165.1 Pseudoalteromonas sp. UBA2102 | reverse complement strand
GGCGAAGTACCTACGCTTAATTATCGCCATGCAGCCCACGAAGCGGCAAAAAACTATTTATATGCAAGTAGCTCGCAATCGGCGCAACCTGTTATTACCTCTGCGCCTAACCAAGGAATGTTTAATTCTTTAGCGCAGCGTTTACAGGGCATGGGTAATTTAAACAATGGCTTAGCACAAAGCTCAAGTAAAGTAGCGATTATTAACCTTATTAAAGTTACGCAAGCGCCAAAGCCTAAGGAAGCGCGCATAGCGCAGGTGTTAAAATCGATGGGGGCTGACAAAGTAACTGTAAAACGTATTTCCGTTGATGAGTTATCAAACGATGATAACGATGTGTTTATGCTCAGCGGCACAGTTAAAAATCAAATTGAACTGGTGCGTTTGTTAAATACCATCAATAAATTATTTGAACCAGAGCAAGCAAGCCAAGCACCCACATCGGCACTAGATCCAAACGGGCTTATCAGTAGCACATCGCAAAACGAAACAAGCGCTATTGAAGTACTCGCAAATGAGTCTGGCGGGTTATTAAATGACGATTCTGGCCTGACTTTAAGTAATGTAAATTCAAACGTAGCGCGGGCTACTTTGCTTTCGGTGGCTAAAGGTAAAGTGCTCTCAAGCATTGAAGTAGAAGACTTACCTCAAGTGAGGGTGTCTGTGCAGCTTTATGAAGTTAATCAGCGCCGCTTAAAGCAATGGCGTCCAGATATTAGTGTCCTTTCTAATGGGTATAACAACGAGCAAGGTTTATTTGGCCTAGAAGGCATGAATGCCCGTGAGTCTGGCTCAGCATCAATAGAAAACGCACTGCAATTAATTGGCGGACAATTAACAAATAACTTGCAGTTATCAACCTCGCAATTTGCCATTGATATGTTGTTTTCTTTGCTAGAGCAAGAAGGAATTTCAAGAACGCTTTCGCGACCTACACTTACCGTACTTGCAGGCGAAAGCGCGGTATTTAAAGTTGGCGGCGAAGTGCCAGTACCTACAAGTTACAGCCCATCTGGCGTTACCAGCGGGCAACAAGGTAATAGCGGTTCAGTGTTTAGTGGTACTGAATTTAAATCGTTCGGCGTTGAGCTCAATGTTCGTGCTTTAGTGGATGACAAAGACCGCATAACCCTTGATTTAAATCCGGTTATTTCATTGCCAGACACCACACTCACAGCAGAAATAGCACAAAGCACCGGCAGCAGTTTAAACAGCAGTGCATTTAATACACGCAGTATGCAAACATCTACCCGTTTACAAGACGGACAACCTTTAATTATTGGTGGCTTAATTAGTACAGATAACAACGCCAGTCACGACTTTGTACCTGATGCAAACGGCGAGAGCCTGTTTGGTAAATTAAGCGAAACAACCAGTAAAAGCGAAAACAACCGGGAGTTGATTATTGTAGTTACCCCTAATTTAGTCCGCGAGCCGGTTAATAATTTACGTGTATGGCAAACAGTTGATTTAGATAGCCAAATGGCCAGTTTTATACAGGAGCAAGGGTTATGAAAATAATATATATCGTTATTTTACTGAGTATATCGGGCTGCGCACATATAGATTATGCGCCCAGTGTAAACCCACATACTGCACTAAGTGATATTGTTACTAAGTATGCACTAAACACCAGTGCTTTAACTTGTGAAGGGGTAAGCGCGGTTAATTGTTTAACCTTAGTGCATGAGCTTAATCAGTTAATGCTTGAGCACCCAAACAATAAGGTTATTTTATCTGTATCAGCTTATGCGCTTTATAAAAGCGGACGAGCTAATCAGGCGCAATCGGTAATAAACAAACTTCTTAATTTACCTAATCCGCCTTTAAACGCGCTATCTTTAGGTATTAACTTGGCTATTGAGCAAGGCAATTTAGCCAAAGCAAAACAAATTGCCCAGTACGCTATTGATGAATTTGGTACTGAGGCTTCACCGTATTTACAAATGGCCTCTATTTATTATGCGCAAGGGCATTATGTTATTGCAGCTAACTATTTAGAGCTTGCCTATAAATTTGGCACGCAGAAAAGCCATTATTACTATCATAAAGGGCTAATAGCTGAGACGACACCTGATAACGCATTGGCGTGTCATTATTATAATGAGGCAATAGGTTTTGATGCACAGCACAGCCAAGCCACAGCGCGCTACGCGAAACTTTCGGTACTTGGTAATTGTAAAAGTTAAGGCCGCAAGGCCTTTTTATTTTATTAAACTACGCACTCCTTAGTTAAACCCGCTCATAAAAAGTAAAAACAACGTACCTACCTAAACAATTAAAATAGCCTTACTCGGCGTTGTTTAAACCTATCTCGCTTTGTTCATCCCCCCATCTAATTGCTCGCCACTCTTACTTTTAAAAGCTTTGTATAAATGAGTAACAGCTTGCCTTTTAATTAATCTCTGCTTGCGTTGTAACTCACTTTAATAATGATTTGCAAAATGCGAATCATAACAAGGATAAGCAAAGCATATTTTAAATAATAAAAGCAAAGTACTGATTTTTATAGACTTAATAAATGGCACGGTCCTCGCTATATATAAAGTGGGCATAAGCTCTAACACATTTAAGGTGATCATTATGAAAACTATGAAAAGCAACTTAAACGGTAAAAAACAACAAGGCTTTGTACTTACTTCTGAGCTAATTATTCTTTCAACTTCTATGGTGGCAGCGCTGGTAATTGGTTTATCAACCCTACGAGACTCTGTAACCAGCGAGCTTGAAGATGTAGCAGAAGCAATTGGCTCGTTAGATCAAAGCTATGTATTTGATGGCATGATCAACGCCGAAGGCACTGCAGAAATTTCAGGCTCTGGCTTTGTTGATGCCGTAGATGTTTACGCAGGCGATGGTAGCTCGTTTACTTTTGTTGCCTCTGACTTTAGTGAAAGTGCTGCACTTATTAATGCAACGCCAAGTGGCGATGCTGCAACACGTACAGCAGCAGGTGGTTCACAAGGTAATTAAATTTATAACTACCTAAATCACACTGCCACAACCGTGTGGCAGTGAAATTTGTCAGGAGGAAATTATGAAAAGTAAAAATAATAAAGGGGCGACTACCGCTGCACTCACCTTACTTATCACCTCTGGCATGTTGGCCTCAGCGCTTGGCATCAGACAAGTAAACGAACAAGACTTAGTTACTGCCTGGGTGGTAAATAAAAATATGTCGGCCGGGCAAGTAGTGAGTGTGCACGACATTGCCCAAAAAGATGTAAACCCTAGTAACTATGCAAATATGGCGCTAAGTATACAAAATCCCCGCGCATTTATTGGTAAGCAATTAGCCACTAATAAAATGGGTGAACAACCACTATTTGAAACAGATTTTATGCAGGTTAAAAGCCAAAATTTATCAGAGGCGATCCCCGCAGGCAGAGTGCTTTATACATTAAAATTAACCACTTTAGATATTCCATTATCGCGGGTGCACAAAGGCGACCGCTTAGATATTGTTGCTAAAACAAACCGGCTTGTAAGAACCGTTGCGCGCGATGTGCAGCTTATTGGCATTTCAAAAGGTCCTGGCAGTAAAGCGCAAAAAAATGGCGTGATGGACAGCCTAGCAAAAAAAGAGCCAGCAACCAGCGCGGGTGTGTCATTAGTGTTGGCTGTACTTCCTAAAGATGTGTATTCGTTAGCCGCAATTGATACCAAAGATAAGGTATCGATAATTGTGCACAGCGCTTATGACATTGAACAAGGTCGCTTACAAAATTTCTCCCAATTACAAACTAGCCGAACAATTCAAGTGGTTAAAGGCGTTAAAAACCAAGCTGTATATGTAGCTAAGTGAGGCGCTATGTTTAATTTATCAAGTAAACCAGAGTCTGTAGAAACCAATTTAAATACCTTTGAATCACTTAAAAAAATTCTCCACGATGCAGTAATTGAAGAATACGAGCAAGACCCAAGTGCTTTACTGAATGATGCGCTGCTTGAAAAAATATCTGCCCTTTGCAGTGATATTGACGAATTTGCACAATCATCATTTAACAGCCATCAACAAGCTCAAGTAGTACAAGCCGTTTACGACGAAATACAAGGTTTAGGTCCAATAGCACAATTTATGCTGGATGACCAAGTAAGCGATATTTTAATTAACGATACGCAAAATATTTGGATAGATAAGCAAGGTAAATTGCTATGTACAGCCAGTAAGTTTGACGATGAACGTCACTTACGTCGTTTTGTTGATAGATTACTTGATAGTTGCGCTCGACAAGTTAACGCTCTGAATCCCATTGTAGATGGCAAACTAAAAGATGGGAGCAGGGTACATATTGTAGTGCCGCCGGCATGCACCAGTGCTGCAATTGTTTCGATTAGAAAATTTAACCACAAAAAAATTAACGATGATTTTTTAATCGACAATAAGTTTTTAAGCAAAAACTGCCTCACTTTTTTAAAAACCGCGGTGGCCTTAGGGGTCAATATTTTAGTGTGTGGTAATGCCGGCGCGGGTAAAACCACTTTGTTAAATGTATTGGCTAATTCAATAAATACTAACGAGCGGGTAGTAACTATAGAAGAAAGTGCAGAGCTAAATTTGCACCATAATCATGTGGTGCAATTAGAGGCGCACGACACCAACAGCGATGGCAAAGGCGCCGTTACCCTGCGCGATTTAGTAAAAGCGGCACTAAGAATGCGCGCCGACAGAATACTTGTAGGCGAAGTACGCGCAGGGGAAGTAATAGACATGCTGCAAGCCATGAACTGCGGGCACCAAGGATCAATGACCACCGTACATGCTAATAGTGCAAGCGATGCGGTTACCCGATTATCAACGCTTGTGCAATTACATAACGCGCAGCTAAGCGACACCCACACCAGCGCATTAATCGCATCAAGCATTCAATTAATTGTACATGTTTCTAGAAATACAAACGGTGTAAGAACCCTAAAAAGTATTGGCGAAATAAAGCGAGTAGACGGACGTGCGCAATACTCTGCGCTGTATAGCGTAAGCGATACCGAGCAAGTAAATGATAAGGCAATTAGAACCTCAAGCGTGGTGAGCTTTATGCAAAGCCAAGGTGCCAACATAAACGAAATAAGCGCATTACTGCAACCGACCAGGGAGCGTAATTATGAATAAACTTGATTACTTACTGGCCATAGCAAGTGTTATGTCATTTACCTTAGCACTGAGTGTTTTTATAACACTTAAAGTAAAAACGCACGCTGCAAGTACTAAGCACGAGGTAGATGTACTTGAAGAAAAAGACATTATCACAGTGTCACTGCGGGTACTTGGGATTAACATCAGTAATGCTTTATTTATAAGCGTTGCTTGCTCGCTTGCCACCAGTACTTGGTATGTTGCACAGTACTTTTATCCTCAAGCAACTACAAGTGCATTAATTGTTTCTTTGGTTGTATTTATAACCTGCTTTATAGTGATTATTGATTTAGCACACTATAAATTAGCTAAGTTTGAGCACTTATTTTTAGAGTACATAGAAACCGTACAATCGTGTTTAAGTACTGGGCTTTCACTTGTTCAGGCTATGCAATTTGCCGACGAACACGCCGATAAATACATTAAACCGCAAAGTCATTTATTACTGCAGCGCTTAAATATGGGCAGTGATATACAAAGCTCATTCGCCCCTTTGATTAAACGCTACTACTGCGAAACCGTACGGTTATTTGCACATAGCATAATTACTCATACAAAAAGCCAGTGCGATCTAACTGACATGCTTAAAAGTGTATGCAAAATGATGTCGTTAAGAACGCTAGATCGCCAGCAGCTCAAAGCTAAGCTTTCTGGTACTAAATACGCTGCGCTGTTTAGTGGCGTTTTACCCTACGCTTTAGTGCCTTTATTTAATTACACCGATCCAACCTGGTTCGATCCGCTGTTAAATAACCCCAATGGCATGGCCTTTATTACCGTTGCTGTGCTTTGCCAGTTATTTGGCTTTTTATGGCTTCGCCTAAGCTTGAGGGTAACGCTATGATAGACCTATTTTTATTTGTTGGCTTATTGGTGAGTATGGGTGCATTTATCCATATTCAAAAGCAGTCATTAAAGGCTGAGGTTCAGCAACCTATCAAAACTAATATAAATTGGTATCCATTAATTGTTATTTCAAAAAGCCAATTTAGACAAGCAGGGTATCAGTTAAATAAAATTTTATTGAGCATGTACTGCTTTAAAATGGCCGCCACATTTTGTGCTTATACTGCCATAGAGATCACTGGTTATGTAATAAGTACACCGCTTGTAGCCATTATCTGTTTTATTAGCTTTTTTGCGCCTGATATGTGGTTTTTATTTAAAAAAGGCCAGCGTAAAGTACAAATAAACAATAGCTTAGAGTTTTTTTTAAGTGTGCTGTTAGTGTATATGCGCGCTGGCTTTTCGCTAGAGCGTGCATTTGCTTTAGCGGTTGATCACGGGTTAAGTAAAAAACACCCTTTATATAAAGAGCTTAAATTATTTTTGTTTGAGCTCAGTGCCGGTAAAGACCGCGAAACAGCCTTTAATTCGTTATATGACAGAACAGGGGTCTCGGGTTTAAAAAAATTAGCTAATTTAATGCTTATTGGCTCTAAGCTTGGCACCCCATTAATACAGGCGGTTGAGTCACAATTAGAAAGCTTTGCGCTTAAAAAAAATATCTTATTAGCTAAAAAAGTAAATAAAAAAGCACTGCATACCACCTTTCCCATTATCTTAATTTGTTTTCCTATGTTTTTAGTACTGGTGTTTTTTCCTGCAGCGCTGCAGGTAATGAATGTACTAAAAATGCTAGTTGAAGTGCTATAGGAGCGCTCTATGAATAAACAATACCAACAGGGCTACATACTCACTATTGAGCTGATTTTAATTATTACCATTTTAATTATTGGCTCAATTGGTGGTGTTATTTTAGTGCGCGATGCACTCATTAAGCGCTATCACACAAAGGTAGATAACCAAATAACAGTGGTTGATGCTAATAACACCCCCTTAGGTATCGCCATTGGGTTTGATGAGCACCAAGCGCCTTTAATTTTTTACACAGACCGCCAAGCAAATGCAACATACCGCGCTTTAATTGGGATACGCGATGACAGGTTCACCTCACGAGAAGCCATTTATTACGATGCGCCTAATTGCCAAGGCAACCCGTGTATAAAAAGTTTAAGTGATGAGTTTTCAGATAGTTTAGGAGTTAGTAACACCGCTAATAGTGGCAATGTAAGTTATATCAATGCGCTACAGCAAGGCCCTAATTATGCCATTGGGCAATTAAGTAACTCCGTAATGGGGCAATTACTAAAAAGTACAGCATTAGCGTGCCCCGCAACAGGTGACGAAATTGTATCGCGCTATATGTCTCAAAAGGTAGTTACTGGTAACCCGTGCGAAAGCTTTTCAATTGCTAAACAGCAAGCCGATAGTAGTTGTTTGATTGGTGTAACTGCACTTGGTAATCCGTTATTAGGCATAGACAGTCAGCAATTATCGCAGTCCTGCAATAGTTGCCAAACAGGGTATGAGCCACAAGGCGATATTCTTGATTTATATTTGCCACAAGTTGAAGTGTTATTAGGAACCGCGCTTGATGCACTGGCGCTGGTAGGTGTAGCAAGCAGTGTAGATGTAGAGCTAGGCAGTATTTGCTGCCCACAAGGTACGCAACTAGAAGAAGATGAAAATATAGTAGAAACACTGGTATTTACTATTTTAGAAACAACCTTTGAGCTGCTAGGTATCGATTTAATAAATAACGACATAATTATTCAAACGCTGGCCCTTATTGGCATAGAGCCTGGCGTGACTTACTGCGAGGCTTCGCTCAATTTAACCTCGGCAGAGCCGGTGTTAAATGCACAAGGCGAACGCGCTTTAAATAACTTACTTCCACCATTTAGAGTAAAACTTCCATCACATACAAGTGCTAACAGCACGCGTTGGATTTCTACACCGCCGAAAGGTGAAGGAGTGCGCCCATGAACAGTTCATATGCAAATAATATAAATGAATTTAACAACACACAAATAGATGAAATAAAACAAGAAATAACCGAAACGCTAACCCTAATGAAGCAGTTTTATGATGTTTCTATTGTTAAATTCGTTGATTATAATGCCTTGTATACGCAACAAATTATTAGTTGCGATGACCCATACAAAGCCGACAGTGAATTAAATAGCTTGGCACAAGCGTGCACACAAGAAAAACTCTACATAATTGAAGACACCTTATTTGACCCACTAACAAAAGGGCGCTGCCAACAGGTCCGCTTTTACTCTCAATATCCCATTTATAATTTAGATAACAGCTTAATTGGCGTACTAATCATTGCCGATATTTCACCTAAAACACTTATTGGCTCTCAAAAAGAACAATTTGTATCTTTTGCGCAATTACTGCAAACCCAGCTTAATAAGCATTTTACCCCAACTAAGGCAATTAAACCGAGTGAGACAAAATCACTAAATAGATTTGTTCACTTATTTAGCTTAGCGCCGGTGGCCTTTTTAATTGCGCTGGTTATTTGCTCGTTCTCGGCTTTGCTTTTATATACGTTAGATAAAAAAGACAAAAAAAATGCCTATGCCATACAAACTCAGCAGTTAAGGCAAACGCTGTTTGATGCATTAGAGCGCTTTGACAACCAAGCACTTTACATTACTCAAAAAGATAAAATTGTCGCAGGCTTTTTAAAAAGCCAACAAAGTTATACTCAGCAACAATTAAGTGATTTAGTAAAAACGCAGGTATCAAGCAGTTTAACGTATAAAGGTTTTGTTGTATTTGATAATGACTATAAACAACTTGCCATATGGTCTAAAAACAACTTTGATTTAGCAGCTTATGGCTTTACTAATTGGCTAAACGCCTTTTCAATGCGAGCAAATAAACAATCAGTAGAGGTATTTACTGTAGCCGATACAGCGTTTTTAATTTCAGAAATAAATATGGGTAATAGTGCTATTTATACACTCACAGCCTTTGATTTAAGTAAATTTTTAAATGCCATAATAGGTAAGCTAAATACGCAAAATTATAATTTATTTATATCAACCCCTCAGTTTATATTAGGTAGTAGGGGGGAGCTAAATGTTAAAACTATCCCTAACAGCATAAGCGCAGCAAGCAGTCGTTTTCCTGCTACGTGGCGCTTGCATGTGCAACCCATCAAACCGATAACGCCTGCTAATGTATCTAGGTTCGACTTATTTAAACTGGCATTAATTAGCTTAGCTATATTTGCATTTGTTTATTACTTTTTACGTTTACCAAGGCGCTTACATGATGAAATTAAACAAAAAAATACCCATATACTTAATAGAGAATCGCTGTTTTCAAGCTCGCTTGATGCACTGCCGCATGGCTTTGCCATTTTTAATAGTAACGAATTTCCGGTAATAACTAATCAGGCATTTAACGAATTGTTTTCTCATGTTATTCAAAACAATAAACAATTAAGTTACAGCCAAATAATGAGTATTTCTCAACAAAACAACATTATTACCCATTATCAAGAACATAATAAATTAGCTAATGAACATAGCCAATTAATAGATATCGGCTTTAGTGATGGCCGCTGGATCACCGTTGTGCAAAGACATACCGACTTTGGTGGCTTTGTTTGTTACTTTAGAGATGAAACACAAGCGCATCAAAAAGAGTTATTACTTGCCCAAGTAGTAGAAAAATCTAAGCAAGCTAACCAGCTAAAAGATAAATTTGTAGCGCGCCTAGCAATGCAATTAAAAGCACCACTTAGTTCACTGCAATCTATAGTAGAGCTTAATTATAAAAACAGTAAAGCCAATTTTAGCAATGAGTTAGAAAATGCATGTACACAGTTAAGTTGCGTTGTGCAGCAGTTAGTTAATATAAATAAAACCGATACCGGCAAATTAAAGCTTAAAATGAACACGATTAATTTAGCCGACTTACTTAAAAATGCGGCCGATATACTTAATAAAGACTCTGATGATAAAAATATAATTATTAATAACAATGTGCCCATAGATAAAGGCATAAGCAGTGATGAAAAGCTGATTATGCAATTAATTATTCAGCTTGCTAGTGAGCTTATAGAAAGCACACATCAAGGCAAATTGTCGTTAAATTCTGAGCTGATTAACGAGCAAGGTAAACATTATTTGTCGCTGGACTTTTCTATAAATAACTTAGCAAATCAGGGGAGCTTTTATAGTCAGTTACAAATGGTATGCAAACAACAGTCTTTTGAAAGCGATATTAATTTTGATGCTACATTAGAGCTGCGGTTTTTTATCTCAATTTTTAAAATGCTCGGCGGTAAAAATATTACTGTGCACGAGTGCGGGAAAACAACATCTATTAATTTATCGTTATTAGTTAACACCGTAGAATTGTTACCCTTAAGTGCAAACAAGCAAGAACCCATTACTGTAACTACAACGCATACAGAATTTAACAACACCAAATCGTTGTTATTAGTTGATGATGAACCGCTCGTAGAGATGGTTATTAGAGCCATGCTGAAAGATGAAAACGTAGCAATAGATTATGCAAGCAATGCAATAGAAGCTATGTTGATGGTGTCGCAAAATAATTACGATATTATTTTAATGGATATTGTTATGCCAGAACTCTCGGGCACAGACGCGATGCTTAAAATAAAAAAACATAACGCAGACAAGCAAACCAAAATTATTGCCCACACTTCAGATTCTGATACAAATAATAATGCTAAGTATGTTGAACTTGGGTTTGACGACATGCTTGAAAAACCTGTAAAGCAGCAAGTATTAATTAATAAAATTAAGCATTTGCTAAGCTAGTCCAAATTAAAAAATATAAAACTTAAAATACACAGGGCCTATTATTTTTAATAGGCCCAAACTGGCAGTAATTATTTCATGTAGCTGCTACTTTATTTCATAATTTTAAAAATTAAGGTTATCTTATAACTCTTTATTTTTACTCTTTTCGCTTAACTAAAAATAAATCCTACTTACTAATAATAGCTAAAGACCGCGTTTTAAAACGCCCTCACGTTTTTGTAATTATTAAAACCTCAAGAAAATTATGTAAAAAACAAGCTGGGATGATAATTGCTCATCACTATACATACACAGGTTTAGGCTAAATTTTAAATATTGATGAGGGTATTAAGTATGAGTAAAACACAAACCATTACCGTTGAAGGCCACAAAATTGCGTATCAAGAAATGGGCGAGGGCACACCTCTACTATTATTACATGGTATCCCGACTAACAAATCGTTGTGGCGAAATGTTATGCCAACACTGAGTGAGCAGCATCGTGTTATTGCACCTGATTTACTCAATTACAGCGAATCTGATATGCCAAAAAATACCGATGTATCAATTAATGCTCAGTGCAAAATAATCAGTCAATTTATGGGTGAGCTAGGAATTGCTAAAGCAAACATTGCCTCTCATGATATAGGTGGCGGAATAGCACAACTCATGGCGGTAAATCACCCAGAAAAAGTAAACAGCTTAATTTTAATTGATAGTGTTTGCTTTGATTCTTGGCCAATACCCGAGTTTGAACATTTGCTTGAGCCTGGTGTAGAGCAAAAAACATCGGTTGATGAGTTTGTTGATACGCTAAATGATTTTATGCCAAAAGGTGTATACGATAAAAGCATAATGACCGACGAACTTAAAAAACAGTATTTAAAGCAATGGAGTAATGAGCAAGGTAAAGCAGCGTTATTCAATAATATGCGCCGACTTAATAAAGAGTACACTCAAGCAATTGCAGGTGAGCTTAAAAGCTTAAAGCATGAAACCCTCATTTTATGGGGTGATGAAGATAACTTTCAAAAACCTAAATATGCACCTCAGTTAGCTCAAACCTTACCAAATTCAACACTAACTTGGATAGAAAAAGCAGGGCACTGGGTTATTGATGAAAAACCAGAACGAGTAATTTCGTTAATGGGTGAATTTTTGGCTGATAAAAAGTTTTAAAACACCTTAATTTTAAAGGCCTAGTTAGCCACTTTGGCTAACATGTACATAAAACTATGCCGTTTGAGCTGTATTAATTTTTGTATAATTAGTTATTCAAACGGTTTTTTGTTTTTATCTATTTTTTAGTATTAAACCATTTAAGTATAAATCGTTATTAATTGCTCAACATTCATACATTAAAAGTGTGCGTATACGCTTTATATCAGGGTGATTACAAATAGAAAACCACAAAGCACTCAATTTAACATAATATATGTGAGTGTATAAAAATCCCTTTATTCGCTAGGTCTACAAACAACGTTATTGCGTTAAATATAAGGCGAGGGTAACTGTATACTCGCGACTTATATTAGTAATACCAAAAGCTTAAGACGATATTATTGTATTTATAAACAATTAGTTAGATACATATTGCTGTAATAATGTACTGTTAATTTTTATCCTCATTTAATTGAGGATAAAACAATGAAGACAATAATAAAGGCATCAATAGTACTTACAGGGTTATGTTTTGCGCACAGCGCAAGTGCAGACAACTGTTTACAAGGTTGCCCAACAGGTTTAGATAATGGCAATACAATTGAGCGAAGTATTTATACTTTAAAAAATAATCGTTATACAAAGTTTGCAGATTGGGTGGCTTACCATGTTACGACTAGCACTATGAGTGGACCATCGAGAAGCAGAAGTTGGAAAGCCGATCCTGACCTATACTCACATTACACGTTAGAGCCTAATGATTATACTGATGCATATGCAACAATAAATACCGATAGAGGCCATCAAGTTCCATTAGCATCTTTTAGTAATACGGCTGATTGGAAACTAACAAACTTACTTTCTAATATTACGCCGCAATCATCCGCATTAAATCAAGGCCCATGGGTTAGGCTTGAATCTGCAGTGCGAAATCACGTAGGAAATGGAAATGATTTATATGTAGTAACAGGTCCATTATACGAATATTATTTTGCAGAGTTACCACAAGCTAACGAAGCACATACTATTCCAAGTGGCTATTTTAAAATTGTTATGCAGCAAACTGGTAGCACAATTAAAGCATCGGCATTTATTATGGAGCAAACAGCAAGTCGCAGTGATAACTTTTGCAATACCGAAGTAAGTATTGATGAAGTTGAATCGCGCTCTGGTATAAATGTAATGCCAAACTTATCGTATAACAGTGCACAAACAATTGAATCATCAGTGTATGGTTTAAGGTCTGAACTAGGTTGTAACTAAGTCATATTATTTTTGCGTAAAGCCTTAGGTTTTAAAAAACTTAAATCTAAGGCTTTATACTAAACCTTATATGAGGCGCGAAAAACCTTGTAGCAGTAAGTTAGCTTTAAATAAAATGATTGAAACGACGATTACAAAATTTGAGCCTGTTTAAAAAGGTAATTAATTTTTATAAAGGGAGTATAGAGGCAGCTATATGGAATTTGTAATAGCTAGGCTTTATAAGATTGAAAGACTACATAAATATTAGCGAAAATATCGGTGTAAATGTAGTGCGTAAGTTGTTGTTAAAAGTTACTGTGCATAATAATTCGAACGGTTAACTGAAAGACCAACTTTAAAAGACTATTACTCAAAACACCATAAATAGGGGTTTATACGTAATTAATAGAAGCATAGTTACTCTGATTATGTATTAATTTACCTTATTTAACATAATATAAATTATAGGTAGTTATCTATATTATAATAAGGAGTGCGCACTACACTCCTACTATGTCCAATACTAGACGGTATCGGACATTAAGGTTGTTTTTACCAAGCTATACCTAGTCTTACTTTGCTGTGTACTTTTAGTTTATTCCTGGTCATTACGCTTTTATTATCCATTACACTTAAAACTTTACTAACTATATTACTTACAAAGAACTTTAAGCATTGGCTACTTTAAAATTTTTACCACAGCAGTTTTTGCTTTGCTATTTTCATCAACGTTCTTTCAGTTCGGCGCTCTTTTATTAAAGCGCTATTTAAAACGTTTTATGAAAAGGCTAAATTTATTAAAACTTTATTGGTATTTTAAATGAGCCTGTTAATTTTCTTTATTTGAAAAATAAAGGCTCATTAAGTCAGTTATTATCCGTAGATTTTAAAAAGCTAGCTAAACAACCTTAGCTAATCCATACTTAAAATACGTTCTGCTGTGTATTCGTTAGTAATTAAACCGCTGATCATATTCGATCTAACTGCACCAAGTATCGCAAGTACTTTATCTTCACCGGCGGCTATAGCGTAAATTTGTTTATTACCTTCAATTTTTAATGGCGTACTGGCAACACGTTGGTTTACAGTGCAGTCAATTAATTGGCCGCGTTTGTCGTAAACCCAGCTGATCATTTCGCCCACAGCCCCTAAACTTTGTAGCTCTTTTAGCTCTTGCTCATCAACAAAGCCATCAATATGCAATGGCGATTTTTCGCCTAGGCTACCTACACCCACAAACGTTACGTCGGCTTGGGTGGCCAATTTTAAGTTACTGGTAATATTATGTTGTGAATGCAATTGCTGTTTTTCTTCAACACTTCTTGGTAATACAGGAAGCGGCATTGGGTAATGCTTTGCATTTATATGCTCGGCCATTCTAACAACTACATCATAAGGTGAAGCCGACCCGTCAAGTGCCATGTTACCAAGCATAGCCACTACTTTGTGTTGGCTACAATCTAGCGTTGGCAGTTCATCAACGCATGCACGTAGTACGCGCCCGGTCCCCATAGCTAAAATTTTCGGTGTTTCTGATTTTAAATGGCGTTGTATTTCAGCAGCACCGGCTTGCGCTAAACCCACTGTAGAGTTTGGATCTGAGCCATCGCTAGGCACTACTTCACAAGAGTCTAAGCCAAAACGGCTTTTAATTTTTTCTGCTAAATCCATACATTTAGCAATAGGATGATCGAGCCTTACTTTAATAAGCCCTTGGCTTACAGATAATGCCACCATACGTTGAGCCGATTGACGAGATACATTGAGCTTCTTGGCAATTTCGTCTTGTGTTTTACCCGCAACATAATAGAGCCACCCTGCTCTAGCTGCATCATCGAGCTTACGTATTTCTGTATTTGATAGCTTTGCCACATAAACCTCTTATTTTGATAAGCCGCTTAGTTTTAGCGATAAATCATTTTATAATATTTGCAAATATATCATTCATTTATAAAATGCCGAAGTGTCACATTAATTTAATAACCAATACTTTGGGTAAATTTGCTATTCCTAAAGTATTGGCCTAAAACGGCGGATTAAACTGTTGGTTTTTTAATCGTTAAACCATTTTTATCAAATCTATGTACCTTGTGCTCAGGCGCACTTAAATAAATTGTATCACCATATTGTAGTGGGCAATCGCCATCTGCTTTTACCGTAACCGTACTGCCATCGTTAATAGTTACATGTAAAAAGCTTTCAGAACCTAAATGCTCGATTACGCCTACAGTACCTTGCCAAGTTCCTGACTCAGTTGAAATTTCAAAGTGCTCAGGACGCACACCTAAACTATGCGTTTGTGCATGGCTATCGTTATCTACTTCAATAAAGTTCATTTTTGGTGAACCAATAAAGCCTGCCACAAATTTATTTACCGGGTGCTGATACAGCTCAAGTGGCGTACCAACTTGCTCAATAATCCCCCCATTAAATACCGCAATTCTGTCTGCCATAGTCATCGCTTCAACTTGGTCATGTGTTACATAAATCATTGTTGTAGCTAAGCTTTTGTGTAGTTCAGAAATCTCTAAGCGCATATTTACACGCAGTGATGCATCTAAATTTGAAAGCGGTTCGTCAAACAAAAAAGCCGACGGTTGCCTAACAATTGCGCGCCCTATTGCTACACGTTGGCGTTGCCCGCCAGATAATTGCCCTGGTTTACGGTCTAGGTAATCAGTTAAATTAAGTATTTTAGCAGCATTTGCTATTTTACTTTCAATTTCAGCAGGGCTTACTTTTGCACGTTTTAGTGGAAACGCAATATTATTGCGTACACTCATGTGCGGGTACAAAGCGTACGACTGAAAGACCATAGCTAAACCACGTTTTGCCGGTGGCGTCTGTGTTGCATCTTGGCCATCAATCTCAATTGTGCCGCTGGTTGTGTCTTCCAATCCGGCAATCATACGTAGTAATGTTGATTTACCACAGCCCGATGGCCCTACAAATACAATAAATTCACCGTCTTTTATCTCTAAATCAAGCGGTTTAATTACGTTAACTTCATCAAAACTTTTAGTTACTTTTTTTAGTGTGATGCTGCCCATGTGTGTTCTCCTACTTTACTGCGCCAAAGCTTAAGCCGCGCACTAATTGTTTTTGACTAAACCAACCAAGAATTAATATTGGCACAATGGCCATGGCAGATGCTGCCGACAACTTGGCGTAAAATAACCCTTCTGGGCTTGAGTAACTGGCAATAAATGCCGTTAGTGGTGCGGCATTCGCAGCGGTTAGAATGAGTGTCCAAAATGCTTCGTTCCATGCCAAAATTACGTTTAACAGTAATGTTGAGGCTATGCCGGGTAATGCGATTGGCAGTAATACATGAAATATTTCCTCGCCAATAGTTGCACCATCCATTCGTGACGCCTCTAAAATTTCACCCGGAATTTCTCTAAAGTAGGTGTATAACATCCATACCATAATCGGTAAGTTTATTAAGGTCATAACAATAACTAAGCCCAGTTTTGTATCTAATAAGGCAAAGTCTCTAAAGAGTAAATAAATAGGAATTAACACCCCTACCGGCGGGAGCATTTTTGTAGAAAGCATCCACATAAGTAGGTTTTTAGTTTTTTTAGTTTGCACAAACGCCATTGACCACGCGGCTGGTACGGCTATTAATAAGCCCAATAAACTTGAGCCGAGTGATATAACCACCGAGTTCCAAAAGTGATCAAAATACGGCGAGCGGGCTAACACATCTTGATAGTTTTCCAGTGTCCAATCAAAAGCAAATAACGCTGGTGTGGCTGATATTGCTTCTGCTTCGGTTTTAAAACTGGTGATTAATGTCCATAAAATTGGGAAAAATATCATCCCACTGATGGTCCATGCTGCCAGGGTATAAATTAGTTTTGATTTTTTATTTGCTGCACTAGCCATGATTAACCCTCTAAGTTTTTACCAATAAGGCGCATTAAAAATATGGCTACAATATTGGCAATAATTACTGCAACTATGCCCCCTGCTGAGCCCCCGCCTACATCAAATTGTAATAACGATTGGGTGTAAATTAAGTAAGTAATATTGGTTGATGCATACCCAGGCCCGCCACTGGTTGTCACTAAAATTTCTGCAAAAATAGACAATAAAAATATAGTTTCAATTAAAATAACAGCGGTAACAGCGCGAGATAAATGCGGCAGCACGATGTAAAAAAACTTACTAAAAGGCCCTGCACCATCTAAATCGGCAGCTTCGAGTTGTTCGCGGTCAAGGGATTGAATTGCCGTGAGTAATATCAACGCTGCAAACGGTAACCACTGCCAAGAAACAATAATAATGATTGAAAACAAAGGCATTTGCGCAAAAAAGTCGATAGGTTCAAACCCGAGCCAAATTGCAAAGTGTGCAAATAATCCGTTTACAGGGTTCATAAACATGTTTTTCCACACCAAAGCCGATACGGTTGGCATAACAAAAAATGGGGCGAGAACCATAATACGAACATAGTTTCGCCCCCATATTGCTTGGTCGAGGAGAACAGCTAAACCGATACCACCACAAATTGTGATAGCTAATACACCCGTTACTAAATAAAGGGTATTAAAAAAGGATTCAACAAATGCGGGATCTGTTAAAAAAAACTCGTAGTTTAAAAAGCCTACAAATTCACGTTCACCAGGAATAAGTAAGTTGTAATCTACAAACGAGAAATAGAGTGTCATGCACAGCGGCACTATCATCCATCCTAGTAATAAAATTACACTAGGAAATAGCATTGTGCGTGCAAGCGTACGAGACTGTGTAGTTGCCATATCAGTGACCTTCAAAAAGTCAGCATTATCCTTAGCAACAACGACAAACGGCTACTAGATAACATGCTAATGCTGACGAAAAATACGAGGTAAGCGTTAAACTTACCCGCCTACTTATTTATTTTGGGTAGCGTGCTTTACGCATTGTGCGCTCAACTAGGCGTTGTGATGTGTTAAGCGCTTGCTCAACAGTCATTTGCCCAGTAAGTGCAGCGGAAAACTGCTGCCCAACAGCAGTGCCAATTCCTTGAAATTCAGGGATAGCAACAAACTGAATGCCAACATAAGGCACGGGTTTAACAGTAGGGTTTTTCGGGTCGGCCGAATTAATAGAATCAAGCGTTATTTGTGCAAACGGTGCTGCATTCATGTATTGCTCGTTTTCATAAAGTGATGCGCGAGTACCCGGCGGTACTTTTGCCCAGCCTTTGTTATCGGCAACTAATTGGCTGTACTCTTTTGATGTAGCCCAGCTAATAAATTTCATTGCAGCATCAGATTTTTTACTACTAGAAGGAATTGCAAGTGTCCATGACCATAGCCAATTACCACGTTTACCTAGGCCATTATCTGGTGCAAGTGCAAAGCCTACTTTATCAGCGACTTCAGAATCTTTTTTATTGGTTACAAATGCGCCAGCAACCGTTGCATCAATCCAGATACCACATTTACCCGTTTGAAATAACGCTAGGTTTTCGTTAAACCCATTCGCTGACGAACCCGCAGGTCCAGACTCTTTCATAACATCTACATAGTACTGGAGTGTGGCTTTCCACTCTGGGGTGTTAAATTGTGGTTTCCAATTTTCATCAAACCAGCGAGCGCCAAACGAATTTGCCATTGAAGTAATTAAAGCAACATTTTCGCCCCAACCCGCTTTACCGCGTAAGCAAAGGCCATAAACACCTTCATCTTTATTGGTCATCGCTTTTGCAGCTTTTTGAATAAAGCTCCACGTAGGCGCGTTTGGCATTTCTAGGCCGGCTTTTTCCATTAGGTCTGTACGGTACATAACCATAGAGCTTTCGCCATAAAATGGGGCCGCGTATAATTTGTTATCTATCGTTAAGCCACTGCGAATAGCCGGTAGTAAGTCATCAACGTCGTAATTTTCACCTAGGTTATCAAGCTCAGTTAGCCAGTTTTGTTTACCCCAAATTGGCACTTCATATGTGCCAATTGTCATTACATCGTATTGGCCGCCTTTTGTGGCAACATCGGTTGTTACACGTTGACGTAAAATATTTTCTTCTAGTGTTACCCATTTTAATGAAATATCTGGGTTTTGTTCTTCAAAATGATTGCTAAGCTCTTTCATGGTGATCATGTCACCATTATTAACAGTGGCAATGGTTATGGTTTCTTTAGCGGCTACGTTAATAGCCATAACTGAACACGCGAGCATTAATAATTTAGTTTTCATCGGGTTAACCCTCATAAATATGTTAAATGACGCTTAAAAAATAACTGTAAAGCGCCTTAGTAAATAAAGCGGTGAGTAATTTCAACGTATTTACAGCGCTGAAATTACCTTTAAACCAAACAGTAAGTTAGTAAGCTATTTAAAATTTAACTGAGATTTCTGAGGTGAAACCGTCAAAACCACGACCAATTTGGCCGCCTGAGTTTGCGCCTTCTTCTTGGTTTACATACTCAACTTTTAAAAGTGTAGAATCTGTAAACCAGTAACCTGCGGCTACTTGTAAGCGCTCAACTGTGTTATCGTTTTGGCTGATTAAATCGGAAGTGTTTTCTGACTCTGCATAGCGTGCGGCTACGTAAAGTTTTTCAGGAATGATATATTGCTGTGCTTCAACGGCGTAATATTCTACTGAGCTTTCGCCTTTAATTACACTGTTAGAATCAAACGTAGTACCGTTTTCGTCTGCCACGCCATCTGTACCAAAGTAGGTAATACCTGCCACTGCGTTACCTGCAGAGTCTGCAAAGGTGTAATCGTCAGACGATTTACCCAACATTAAAATGATGCTGGTTTGATCTGATGGCTGATACGCTAAATTTAATTGAATGATAGACTGATCAAGCCCTGGCATAACACCTACGTGAGTATCACGTTCGCTTGAAGGAGAAGCCGAAAAGTTATAGTTTTCGCCATCACCAAAACGGTAATTTGTTGTTGTGAGTCCATCTAAGCTCGCTACGCCATTTTCAAAACGAAGTTGGTCGCCTTGGTTAGCTTGTAAGTAATTTAAGCCAACTTTAAAGCCACCTTCAAACTCTAATGTACCTTGTAAGCGGTAATTAAAGCCTCTATCTTCTTGAAATGCTTCGCCAAAGCTTGATGTAGTAATGTGACCTGCCACGTTATAAGAACGAAGCACACCACTGTCAAAAGTTTCTGTGTAGCTTAATTGTGCACCGTTTTCTGCGGTTGCGTAGTCGTTAATGCCGTTACCAATTAAGGCATTACCTTGGTTATCAGCGCCGTCTTGAAAACCTTTGAACTGAAATGGAGACGCGCCAATATTACCTAAACGAAGCGTTAAATTTTCGTTTTCGTTTGGTGTCCCGTATAAGCCAAGTAAATCAAATTCAATACCTGCAAAGTCGTTATGGAACGAAAAATCACGGTCGCCGCCGCCAAAATCGTTTGGCTCTTCGGCTATATCAATGTCGGCAGTAATGTATTCATTTATATGAAACTTAAGCATTAAGTTAGCTCTAATACGCCCAAAACCTGATGACTGCTCTTCATCTCCAGGACGAAATGCACCGTCTTTAGCTTGTATAGACTGAAAGTTTTGCATTGCTAGAAAGTTAACGTCAAGGCGGTCAAAGTAATCTGACATTTCTGCTTGTGCAGGCGCCGCCAACGCTGCTGCTACTAAAGTTAGCGCAAATTTAGCTTTCTTATTATTTAACATAATGAACTCTCTATTTAGTGTGTTGTGTATTTTCAGTGTGCAGCTAAAGCAAATGGGCATTTTATTTAAATGTGTTTTTAAACTTCGTAATGGGCATTGGCTCAGCTAATGAGCATAATCACAAATGAATAATGTAACGTCAACATCTTTTATTACAAAACATTTACATGAAATCGTGTTTATAAAAATTTACATTTATAAACAAGGGTTTAATAGTTTTGAATTCCAAAATAAAATTGCCAGTTATGACTAAAGTCTTATTTAAAATGTTCTGTAGAGGGCTATTGAAGAGCGTTATTTAACATTTATTAACCAATTAAATGGTGTGGGCGTTTAATTAATACGGCAGGTTTAGGCGCGTAAAAGCGCTAATTGGTTGTTTTTTGATTTACTTTCTTGAGCTTATACAGTGCTTAGCATAAAATTAAATTACTTTAGATGTATAAAAAATAGAAGTAATTAACATATGGAATTTGTGCGCCCGCTTGAGCCTATACTTATTATTGATGACGTTAAGGAAATACGTGACTACCTAAACCAAATATTAACGGAGCTAGGCTTTGAAGATATTTTAGAAAGCAACGATTACCTTTCTGCAAAACCCCTTCTTGATAAAAAATCACCCAATGTCATATTTTTGGATGTGGACTTACCTGATTCTGAAAGCTCTGATATTCTAGAACATATTAATGATAGCTACCCTCACGCTCACGTTGTTATGTGCTCGGGTCATAACACCCTTGAAAACGTGCAAAACACATGGGAATTAGGCGCTAAAGGCTTTATAGAAAAACCTTTTAACGCTAAAAAAGTTAATTCTGTTATGAAGCGCCTCGAACTAAGCGAATAATATAAGGTCAGTATGCAAAGCACTGTTACGGCAATTATCGACGATTTATCGAGTGTTATTTTTGGAAAAAAACAACAAATAAAACTAGCACTCACCTGCTTATTCAGTGAAGGACATTTACTGATAGAAGATTTACCCGGTATGGGCAAAACTACGCTCTCACATGCACTTGCTGCTGTGCTTGGGCTGTCGTATCAGCGTATACAATTTACAAGCGATCTTTTACCTGCCGATATTTTAGGAACTAATGTATTTAACGCTAATGAGCACACGTTTACATTTCATAAAGGGCCGATTTTTAGCCAAGTTGTATTAGCAGATGAAATAAACCGCGCGGGCCCTAAAACGCAAAGTGCATTGCTTGAGGCGATGGAAGAGCAGCAAGTTACAGTAGATGGTACTAAGTACACATTACCAAATCCTTTTTTTGTAATTGCCACGCAAAACCCGCTTTATCAGTCGGGTACTTACCCACTTCCAGAATCGCAGTTAGATCGATTTTTAATGCGCATAAGTTTGGGTTTTCCTCCTAAAGAGGCTGAAAAACAACTTATTTTAAACATTAAACCGCGAGACTACAGCCAATTACCACAAAGAATAGACGCTAAGCAGCTACAACAAATTCAAACCTTAATTAACCAAATTGTGATAAGTAGCCCTGTAATCGATTACATTATTGAATTAGTAACGCATACTCGTCAAAGCGCTGCATTTGCAGGCTCGCTCTCTCCTCGGGCAAGTATGGCGCTTGCCAAAGCGGCTAAGTCGTGGGCATTTATTGAAGGGCGAGAGTTTGTAACCCCTGACGATGTACAAGCAGTATTTGCAAGTGTGTGCCAACACCGCTTAGGACTGCATAACGAGTCGGGAGAAGCACAAGTAAATGAAATCTTAAAAACCGTTGCTGTGCCAGTTTAACGTGTTATTTAAAAAAAAAGCCCAAAAGGTCAGTATATTAGGCGCATTAAAAAAGCGCATACTTAATAAACTACTTAAAAACAAGCATTCAAAGCAATCCATTACGCTAGCTCATAACAATATTTATGTAGTGCCCTCGCAGCTCGGCTTTTACTTTATTATTGTGGCTATTTTAAATTTTGTTATGGGCATTAATTATCAAAATAACTTAATTTTGGTGATGGCTTATTTAATGTTTGTGGTGATGATTATTGCTGTGCTGCTTGGTTATACAAACGCCAAAGGGCTAAAAGTTGAATATATAAAAAGTTTTGCCAGCTTCTCACCAAATAAAGGCTCGGTTAAGTTTATTTTAAAAGCCCCTACACTTACGCAATCAGTATCGCTTAGCTACTCGAGTGACCCAGAATACGCAAAGCAATTAACGCAAGTTACACCCAAAGACAACTCTTTAATTATTAACCTACCTTACAATACTCGCGGTAAATATACCCTTGAACGATTTAAAATACACAGTAATTACCCGTTTGGGCTGGTAAGCGTGTGGAGTTATATACAACCCAATGACTCTGTTTACGTTTACCCTGCGCCGGAGCATGTATTAAACGACACTTACAACAGTACGTTTGAACACACTACGCAAACAGGCAGTATTAAAGAGCCCGGCAGCGAAGAGTTTGATGAGCTGATTACGCATTTACCAGAAATGGGATTGCAGCGAATTTCATGGAAACATTACGCTAAATCGCAGCAGTTACTCGTAAAAGAATTTATAGATTATAAAAAGTCCGATATTGTTTTTGATTTTAACCTGCTAACGGGTAACACCGAGCAACGCTTGAGTCAGCTTTGCTTTTTAGTGTGTAATGCATGCGAAAACAACACGCCGTTTACACTAATTTTGCCCTCAGCAAGTTACAAAGCAACTAACGACACGCACGATAAATCACAGTGTTTAGCACTTCTGAGCGAATACGGCGGAGCAACTAATGGCTGAGCTATTAAATTACCGGGCAATTAATTTAGCAATGAGCTTTATATACGCCTGCTTATTTGCGTTTTATTTATCGCATATGCCCATACTGTTTATTGGGGTTTTATCGCTTTTATGCCTTTGGAACGTGTACTTAACACTGACTAACAACCCTAAACCTAACGCGTGGCTTGCAAATATTTTGGCTGGATTAGCCTTAATATTAATGATTTACACCATAGGTATAGGCGATACAGTCATATTGTTTGTTGCTATGTTATTGCTCTCTAGTATTTTTAAATTACTGCAGGCTAAAACAAAAAAACATTACCATATTATTGTCACACTCACGTTTTTTTCTATTTCATCGGCGTATTTGTTTAACCAAAGCATAATAACCACCTTAACCATGAGCACCCTATTTTTACTCAATTTTGCTGTATTGAGCTTAATTGAATCTTCTCATAGTTTAAAATTAGCCTCTAAACAAAGTGCTAAGCTGTTATTTATTGCTTTGCCCTTAGCTATATTTTTGTTGTTGTTTTTACCTAAAATGCCCGCTTTTTGGCAGTTACCTGGGCCCAAGCTTGCTAAAACAGGGCTTTCTGAACAGGTAGACCCGTTTGATATTGCAAAGCTGTCTAATTCTGATGAACTTGTTTTTAGAGCGCGTTTTGATAACGACACGCCCGCCTCACCTTATTATTGGCGAGCACTTGTGCACGATACCTTTGATGGTAAAGCGTGGAAAACATCTGATTTATTAAAATATAATAATCAAAGCGCAGATCCCAATAAACAAATTGCAGTACAAAATACCTACACAATTATTGCCGAGCCTGCTAATCAAAAATGGTTATATGGGCTTGATTACTCAACCAGTAACAATAAAGATGTTGAAAGTAATGCGCTGGGGCTACTTCGAAAAAAACAATATCAAGCTAAAAGCTTGCAGTATCAGGTATCAAGTGCAGCACTGAGTACTGAGCAACTTTCAGATTGGCAAACCGCTTATTACACACGCTTAAATAACCAAACAAACCAACAAGCAGCCAAGCTTGCTGCCAAACTTAAACAATCAACCACCTCGCAAAGCGACTTTTATAATGCATTGCTTAGCTACTTTTCTAAACAAGAATTTAGTTACACGTTAACCCCTGAGCCAATGACCGGTGACAGCACTATTGATCAATTTTTATTTGATAAAAAGCGCGGCTTTTGCGGCCATTACGCCAGTGCAGCAGCGTATATTTTTAGAAGCGCCGGTATTCCCGCGCGCTTGGCCAGCGGTTATTTAGGTGGCGAAAAAAACCAAACAAATAATTATTTATCGGTTCGCCAATACGATGCCCACGCTTGGGTTGAAGTGTATATTAATAATCAGTGGCAGATTTTTGATGCCACTGCGGTGGTCGCCCCCGAGCGGTTAAATGGTTCACTTTCGCAAAACGAAGAACTCAATGATGAATTTAAAAATAATCTCGATTTTGGTTTAGTGAGTTTAAGTAACTTTGCAGCCGTTAATTGGTTAAGGCTCAAACTAGAAACCTTTGATTACCAATGGACTAGCTGGGTACTTGGCTTTGACGAAGAAAAGCAAAGCAACTTTTTAAAATCACTTTTTGGTAGTAAACATCTTTGGTTGGTACCTTTAGCGGTTATTTTAGGGCTTGCTTTTAGCTTTGCTGCTTACTTTATTTATTTAAATTGGCCACGCAATAAAAGTAAACGCCCGCCGTTAGTTTCAGAATTTGAGGTAATTAAGCACTGGGCAGATAAAAACGACATAGCGGCGCCTAGTCATTATTCACCTAATCAGCAGTTAATATACTTTGCTGAGCAAAGCCCTAATGCTGCGGAACCTTTAAGCGAATTTAGCTATTTATTTAACCAAGTGCGCTACGCTAAAAAACCTTTTACTAAAGAACGTAAAAATCAGGCTAAAGATCTGATAAAATTAATTAAATCTTCAAAATAGAGAAAACTATGAATGCGGTTGTTATAGGCGTTATTTTAATGCTTGGGCTCTCCTTAGCCCGTGTAAATGTCATTGTAGCTATGATAATTAGTGCACTTGTAGCTGGTTTAACAGCGGGTTTAGGGATAAAAGAAAGTGTTGATGCATTTAATTCTGGCTTGTCGGCCGGCGCTGAAATTGCACTAAGTTACGCAATGTTAGGTGCCTTTGCAGTGGCTATTTCAAAATCGGGATTAACCCGTATCCTCGCCGAAAAGCTATTAAACAAAGTGAATGCACAAGGTGCTGGCAGCGAAACCTTTTTAAGCTATTTTATTTTATTAATTATATTAGGCTGCGCTATTTCATCTCAAAATTTAGTCCCTGTGCACATAGCCTTTATACCTATTTTAATCCCCCCTTTGCTCGTTGTGTTTAATCAACTACGTTTAGACCGCCGCGCCATTGCCTGTATATTAACGTTTGGTTTAGCTACCTCTTACATGGTATTGCCTTATGGATTTGGTGGCATTTACTTATACTCTATTTTGCATAAAAACTTAGTTGATAACGGCCTAGACATAGTTAACACACAAGTGCCTATGGCAATGATTATTCCTGCCTGCGGTATGTTGGTTGGGTTAATTATTGCGGTATTTATAAGTTACGCAAAACGCCGTGACTACCAAGCGCAACCGTTAACAACACAAAGCAAAGCTACCGACATTGAGAAACCAAAAAAAGTAATGATAGTAGGTTTGTTTGCTGTGCTTTCATCCTTGGTTGCACAAAACCTAAGTGGCTCTATGATATTAGGCGGCCTTGTTGGCGTAATGATATTTAGTGTATTTGGTGTTGTTAAGTGGGAAGAAAACGGCGACGTATTTAGTAAAGGCGTCGCCATGATGGCGATGATTGGCTTTATTATGATTTCGGCTCAAGGATTTGCCTCAGTAATGAAAGCAACCGGTGATGTAGCAAGTTTAGTTCACAGTGGCGCTGCATTATTTGATGGCAATAAGCCCCTCGCTGCGGCCTCTATTTTATTGGTGGGATTATTGATAACAATGGGTATTGGTAGTTCGTTTTCTACAGTGCCAATTATAGCTACCTTATTTGTGCCTTTATGTTTAGATTTAGGTTTCTCGGTTATGGCAACTGCGGCTTTAGTGGGTACAGCGGGTGCATTAGGTGATGCGGGCTCTCCAGCCTCTGACTCTACACTTGGGCCAACATCTGGTTTAAATGCCGATGGTCAACATGACCATATACGAGATTCGGTGATCCCCACCTTTATACATTTTAATATTCCATTACTTATATTTGGTTGGATTGCGGCTATGGTGCTTTAACACCTCTGCACTTATAGTTTGTATAATTCATTATTTTTAAGGCATGTATTTCATGCCTTTTTTATACCTCCCTCTTTGCTGATCTAATCTATATATTTTTATAGTTGCTAAGATTGCTTTTACAATCAACTAGTATGATGTGTTCTTTTTATATAATTAAATAAGCACCTAATAAAGGTGCTTATTTAAAGGCCGCTTGCCTTAATATTTACTTATTCAAACCCGTAAATCATTTTATCGCACACAACCGGTGTCGGTCTGTGGTCATCATCTACGGCCACAAAGGTAAAGCTGCCTGAAATAGCCGAGTGCTTATCATCTTTATGCATGGTTTCTAAACAAATATCCACATCCACTTTAAGTGATGTATTGCCCACATGCACAACTTTAGCAATTAGCTCAGCAAAAGTACCCGCTGGAATAGCCTCTTTAAAATCAACTCTATCAGATGAAATAGTCACTAACGGCTTTCGGCAAAAACGAGTGGCGGCAATAAAAGCAACCTCGTCCATCCATGCTAACGCATCGCCACCAAATAATGTGTTGTGATGGTTAGTGCGCCCAGGAAACACCGTTTTAGTAACCGAGGTCGTTGAGTCTTCAATACGCTTTGCAATAATTGCATCGCGGTTAATGTCTGTCATAGTATCTACTTTTTATTAGCAAGCTTATCTTGCATCAATAATGCTGGGTCTAGGCGCTCGCCTTCCCAGTTAAAACGCCAATCAAGGTGTGGGCCTGTTACACGCCCTGTTGCACCTATTTCGGCAACTTTGTCGCCTTGGCTTATTGTATCGCCTACTTTTACATCTAATTTGCTTAAATGAATATATGTAGAGGTAACGCCATGGCCGTGGTCAATAATAAGCGTACCGCCAGAGTAGTATAAATCGGGGTCGGCAAACACCACGGTGCCACTAATCGGAGCATAAACAGGTGAGCCGGTTTTATTGGCAATATCTAAACCGAAATGTGGGCGTCGCGGTTCGCCGTTAAAATAACGTTGGCTACCATAAACACCCGATATACGCCCTTGTGCAGGCTTTAATACCGGCTCTAAAAAGTACTGTAAATCAGAGTTAACTGCGCGCGCTTTACGTATTGCTTGCGCCTCACGGCTAATACGTGCGCTTACTTCTTTAGGGGGCGACACATACTTTTTAGCCACACCGGTAATTTTATCAATTTTATAATCACGTTTAGTGATCATTAAATCTTGCGTGTGTGTTTTACCATTATTATCTACCCACGTAAGGACGTGTTTTGCTTTCGCATCGCGACCAAAGCCAAACACAAAATCGCCAGAGTCTGATAACTTTAATGTTTTACCATCTAGCGATACCGACTTTACATTTTCAAGCTTGCCAGTCACTAAGCCGCCCTGCGTTAGGTGCCCTTTTAGCTCAAGCGCTAATGCACTAAAGCTAGTTGTGGTTACAAGCGCTGTTGCTAAAAGAGTTTTAAGCATAACTAATCGATCCCTTTCCTACGCCTTCATATGCGGTAATTTTTACGTCTTTGTCGGGGTATTCTGCCTTAACTTGCTCAGCAAGGTGTTGAGCAATACATTCTACCGTTGTATCAACAGGTAAAATGTCACAGCGTGACTCGCTAATCGCCATTTCAAAGTAACCTTGTGCAGCGGTATAAGCAAAACACACATCATCGTTTTTAGCGCTTATGTGTTTTAATTCGCTTGCTGTGATTTGGTCTTCACGTGTGGCTAAGTAAATATCTTGCCATTTTTCTGCCCATTGCTTTTGTAAGCGTGGCATAGACATACCATCTAAACTAATACCAATTTGCGAACGATGGCCATGAATAATACGCTGACAGTTGCCATCGTGCTTTTTAAGGCCATGGCTGTAATGATAATAAAAACTTTGGCTGTGCTCTGGTTTAAGCGACAACTCAATTTTTTCAATGTTTCCTGGCAGTTTTGGTAAAATAGTGTCGATTAAAAATTCAGTCACTGATTCAACGCTAATTTCTGGCGCGTCTATCATGCAATAAGCTTGATGCGGAGCACTCATGGCTAAATGGTGGTTATCACCAAATGTGCAATCGAGTGTTTTGTGCGAATCAAATTCTTGTACTGTGCCATTTAAACCTTTAGCAATTGCTAATTTGTGATCTAAACAGTCGTCAATTATGCCTTTAATTTGCTTTTTAACTAAGCCAAAGTCTAACACCATAGACTCTTCATTTAGCTTGCCATGCAACGTTAAGTCAACAATCCAGCTCTCGCCAACGGCGCCGCGTTTGTTACATAAGTAAGAAAAATCAATCACTGTTAGTGAGTTAACAAAAAGGATCATAAACTTCCTTTAAACTGGTTATAAGTCAGGGGTAATTATAATGATTTCTGATTGTAATTGCGCGGTTTTATAGTGCAAAAAGCAATCGCCACTACTGATTGGCGATAAATCACGCAAAAAAGTGTTTTTTTCAACTGCTCCGAGTTGTTTAGCGTACAAGTGTACGCTAAAGTACTTGGCAATTTCTAAGCGAAGATAAGTGTTATGGAACCTAAAAATAGCTATACAAAAGAAGATTTGATCCTATGTGGTCAAGGTGAAATGTTTGGTGAAGGTAACTGCCGTTTACCAAGCGACAACATGTTAATGATGGACCGTATTACTTCAATCACTGCTGATGGCGGCGAGCACGGTAAAGGCCAAATTGTAGCTGAGCTTGATATTGACCCAAGCCTATGGTTTTTCGATTGCCATTTTAAAGGCGACCCAGTTATGCCAGGTTGTTTAGGGCTAGATGCTATGTGGCAACTCGTTGGCTTTTTCTTAGGCTGGTCTGGTGGGCCTGGTTTAGGCCGTGCTTTAGGTGTGGGTGAAGTTAAATTTACCGGTCAAATTTTACCTACCGCTAAAAAAGTAACGTACCGCCTTGATATGAAACGTGTAATTAAGCGTAAATTATTTATGGGTATGGCTGATGGCACAGTTGAAGTAGATGGCCGCGTAATTTACGAAGCAAAAGATTTAAAAGTGGGCTTATTTCAAGACACAAGCGCATTCTAAAGTTAGTAATGTATGCAAAAAGGCCTCCAGTTGGAGGCCTTTTTACGTTAATTCTTATCTGATGAATTAGGTTTTATACATGTTTCGGTTTTCAATTGCTTCACGCCAACCGCCTAACCATTCAGACTTAGGATCGATTTGCTGATAAGGGCATAGCTCTTTTGAGCGTCCGGCTAAACCTGCTTTAAAACCTTGAGAATGAGCTCTTTCTAAACGATCTCTTTTTTGTCTCTTCATCGGTAATATCCTCACCTTTTTTAATTATAAATTTTGTAGCATTAGTGAAATCTACATTTAATGAATAGTTAATAAAAATGTTAAATTCAAATAGCAAAATTAATTAATTTGTTTGACATTAACTAACATGCTGATGCAAAAATAATTTAACATTAATAAAAACACAGTGGTCGTACCACCTCATTTCTTACTGCTTCTTTAATTTACAATACGGCTATCTAACCGCTTAAATGCACTTATGTGCTAAGGCGTGTTCTACTTTGCTGATTTAAATATATCCATTAGAGCGATTAAATAACTATTTAATGAAAGCAGCTAATGGGCAGCATATAGTTGGTATTTATGGTGCATTATCGCCTTATCTAAATGCCAAACACCACTGCAAATTTAACCAGCAAAAATTAACACGACCTATTTATCCGACACAGCTTTTTTGGCTAAGTTCCAAACAAAAATGTAATCATGACGATTTTATTGCAATTTGCCCTTTTGTTTAAAAAACAGCTTTAACGATTTATTTTTAAACAATTGGTATTTATGCTTGATTAATTAAAGTCGATCGGTCTAATATGGATTAACTATAAAAAAGGCTATTAGGGGTTACTTATAATGAACACTGCTCAGGCACCTGCACGGCGCGGAAGACCCCCTAAAATACCTCGCGAAAACGCCGATACCAAAGCGCACCTTATTAGGGTTGGACTAGAAACCTTAACCGAATTTGGTTTTAGCGCAACTGGCCTTGATACCATTTTAAAAAAAGCCGGCGTGCCTAAAGGCTCGTTTTATCATTACTTTAAAAGTAAAGAAGCGTTTGGTATTGCGTTAGTAAATGCCTACGATGACTACTTTATTACTAAGCTCAAAAAATATTTAACCGATAGCAATACCCCGCCCCTGGAGCGCTTAATTCACTTTACGCAAAGTGCCATTATGGGCATGCAAAAATACCAGTACAAACGCGGTTGTTTGGTCGGCAATTTAAATCAAGAGCTCAATCATTTAAGTGATGAATTTAAAATCCGCTTACTACAAAGCTACGTAGCATGGCAGCAGCAAGTGGAGCAGTGTTTAAATGAAGCACAGCAACAAGGCACGCTTGCTAAAACTGTTGATACGCAGCTTATGAGTGAATATTTTTGGATTGGCTGGGAAGGCGCCGTTATGCGCGCTAAACTTACCCAATCAAGTAAACCCCTTACGTTGTATACAGAAATGTTTTTACGCGCATTACTTACCTAATGCGCATTTTATTTAGCCATTAAAAACCGATCGGTCTAAAAGGATATGTTATGAGTAACTCAGTTAAAGCTATAGTAATTACGAAAGACGAAAACTACGCTGCAGCGCTTAGTGAAGTGCAGCAAAGTGACCTACCAGATCAAAACGTGCAACTTGATGTACTTTACAGCACACTCAATTACAAAGATGGGTTAGCCATTACAGGTATAGGCCCTGTTGTGCGCAGTTTTCCTATGGTGCCAGGCATCGATTTAGTGGGCAAAGTAAGTGAAACAAGTACGGATGAATTTACTGTTGGCGATAATGTAATTTTAAATGGCTTTGGTGTGGGCGAAAAACACTGGGGTGGCCTTGCACAAAAGGCATCGCTTAATAGTGATTGGTTAATACCCCTCCCTGCAGCGCTTTCGCCAAAACAAGCAATGCAAATTGGCACCGCAGGCTACACAGCAATGCTGAGTGTTATTGCCCTTGAAAAACAAGGCATCACTCCAAGTGATGGCGAAATATTAGTGACCGGTGCAAACGGCGGTGTTGGCAGCTTTGCCATTTATTTATTAAATCAGCTGGGCTATAACGTAACCGCTGCCACAGGAAGAATGGAGCAAAGCGATTACTTAAAAGAGCTAGGTGCGTCACAAATTATTAGCCGAGATGAGCTTTCAAACCCAGGTAAGCCACTTCAAAAAGAGCGCTTTGCGGGTGCTATAGATTCGGTAGGCAGCCACACACTTGCTAATATTTGTGCATCGCTTAAATACGGTGGCGTGGTTACTGCGTGTGGTTTAGCCCAAGGCATGGATTTACCCGCCTCTGTAGCGCCCTTTATTTTACGTGGTGTATCTTTAATTGGTATAGACAGCGTTATGCGCCCTAAAAAAGACAGAGTAGAAGCATGGGACAGACTAGCAAGCTTAGTTAAAGCCGATTACCTTGATAAAATTTCAACCGAAATTACACTTGAACAAGTAATCGAAAATGCCGAGCAACTTATGGAAGGTAAAATTCGCGGCCGCGTAGTTGTTAATTGCCAAAGTTAAGCAATTTTATCTATTAAAGCCTCGTTATTAAATTTATAATGGCATTTGTATTTTTATTAATGAGGCAACACCTATGAGCAACCAAGATCTTTACAGTAATAACCCACTGCAAGGCGTAAAATTAGAGCAAGTGGTTGAAGAACTGGTTGAGCAATATGGGTGGGAGCTACTACACGCTTATTTGCAATTAAACTGTTTTAAAAACAACCCAGATGTAAAATCGGCGGTTAAGTTTTTACGTAAAACACAATGGGCACAAGAAAAGGTAGATAACTTTTACCTATACCGCCTTAAAAACTTACCTAAACCCGACGATGTGCAATACGAATTACCGCCACGAGATAGAGTCATTCCTGCTGATCATAAACCGGGGGAGCCGTGCGAATTAAGTTTTAGTGATGCAAAGCGAATTATGGAAAAAAAGGCCACTAAACAACGCGCCAGGGCACGAAAACAACGCTCAAATGCAACTAACCCGTGGGGTAACTAAGTTAACCTCAACTCTGGATAATAAATCTATCTCTAGCAGCTATTTTCAGCGCTAACAGCGTTGAATTTACTTGCAATAGGCTAGCTATTGACGCG
>NZ_DCYU01000098.1:0-2985 GCF_002331165.1 Pseudoalteromonas sp. UBA2102 | reverse complement strand
AAATTCGCCTTGTTTTCACCGAAAACCGCTGGCTAGAGAATTAAGCTTAAAGATCATCATGATAAATTATGTTGGTATATCTCTTAACCAGAGTTCAGGTTAAGTTATATTTTTAAAGCCAATGTATATTGGCTTTTTTTAGCTCTGCAGTTTTAGGGCTTAGTAACCTCGTTTACGCCAAAAATCATTAACAGAGCCTTGCTCTTCAAGTGCAACGTTAAATGTTTTATCGGCAATAATTTTATTATTTAGGGTGAGTGTCATTCGCCAATCACCTAATTTATTTTCAATAGGCTCCCACAGCGTATCACCTAAATAAAACTGCCAGTCGTTCTCTTTAATGTATTCAACGCCTTCAAAGGGCGGCATTATTTCACCATTACTGTCTGGTATATCGGGGTGATAAATACAAAAGTGAAGTTTTTCGCCTTTTGCTTTTTTGATATTAATTATTAAACCAAATTCAACATCAAGCTTGGCAATTACATTGGTTGTAAACTGCTCAATTTGTGGCAATGCTTTACTTTTGCTATCCCATGTAGAATAAATCCCACAACTTTGAATCGACACCTCAGGTTTTGATTTTGCCATTACACCATTCTTTACTTTAGGCTGTTAATGCACTGATTTTATAATACATGCAGCTTAAGTAAAATCACCTGATTAACAAACATACTCAATGTTGATTTATTTTTGCACATTGCTTGCACATTTAAGATCAAAAATAGCGTCAATTAGTACTTAATTGGCTGTGTATGATGAATCACTCTCTATGTAATAAAGTTAAACTATTAAAAATTTCGTTTTTAAGCGCAGCAATTTCTTCTCTTGTTGCATGTGGCAGTGATGAGCAAAACCTAACAACCGCCACTGATGAAAGTACAAGTTCAAGCAGTGAAAGTACAACAGCAACAAGTGGCACCAGCTCAACCGAGCAAGTGCTATGTGAATACAGTTACAATGAATATAACGACTCAACATCAGTGCAAACCACCAGCTCTGCTGATTGGCATGCACAGGTACAACACGCGATGTAGTTGCTAATGGCATTCCAGATCATGATGTGGGCACGTTTCCTAATCCCGACAATCCAAACACCATTTCTGAGCAAACAGTGAGTGAGAGCTTTACGTTAACGCCTGAACAAAGCGATACCGCAACCTTAATGGGCGGCCCTCGAGGCGTGTTAGGCATAGTACTAAATGGCGTTAAAATTGATGCTGGTACCGGTGGCAGTTGTGATGACTCTGGCGATAATTGCTCGCTTGGCGATAACAGTGGCAACTGGAGTATTGAAGCACTAAGCCAAGATACCTTTAGTTTTGGTACTGACGATAACAACGCACACGTACAGCCCGATGGCACATATCATTATCATGGCATGCCTGAGGGATTTATCTCCCTTAGAGGCGGCAACAGCTCAACAATGACTCTAATTGCATGGGCGGCTGATGGGTTTCCTATTTATGCGCGTTATGGCTATAGCACCGCGGATGATGCAAGTTCGTCACTTAAAGTAATGACAGGTAGCTACCAACATATTAGTACTGTAAGCGATAACCGCCCTTCTACCGATATTTATCCACTGGGGACTTTTGCACAAGATTGGGAATATGTAGCTGGCTCTGGCGATTTAGATGAGTGTAATGGGCGCTTTGGTGTTACCCCTGAATTTCCACAAGGCATATACCATTACTATGCAACCGATACTTATCCGTTTTTTCAACGCTGTGTTAAAGGCGAGCTATAAATTTACTTATAGGCAAAGTGAGCATGATGAAATTACATAAAAAAGCACTGGTTGCGCTTATTTTAGTGGCCAACATTGTTATAGCACCGGTTGTTTATGCACATTTAATGGTGGCTCAACACGGAACATTAAACGTGATTGATAACCATGCCTTTATAGTACTCTCGCTACCTATTTCTGCATTTAATAACCTTGATGATGATTTAAATAAAAAAGTATCTATGGATGAATTTAACGCCCATAAAAAGCAAATCAGCAAAACTATAATGCGAGGGGTTTATTTAAACGATCATCATTATAAGTTTTCTTTAGAGGGCTTATTACTAAACCCTGAAGTGTCGCATACTGATACTAATAACATTGAGTACATAACGATTACGGGCCGATATACAGTGCCCAATATAAGCGCACAACTAAAATTAAACGTTAGGTTATTTAGTCAAAATTCTGATTTAAATAAGTACCACATTACTGCCACTAACAAACAGCAAAAAATGACTCATCAGTTTGACTTAACACCGCGTACGCCCTTTAGCACAGTGTTTTAAACTAACAATTAAGTAGCCAAGGGCAGACTTAATATTAAGCTGCCCTTTTTTAATTTATTGCGCTAATAATTTTGGATTTTTAGGAAAGAAATTCTCTGGTTGTTTTTCACAAAGCGAAAATTCGCGAGTGTTTTTATAAGGAAGCTTCATAAATCCTGCTACCCCTACATCAGTAATGTTAACTGCATACTGCATTAATTTATTAAGTAACCGTTTAAACTCTAATTCTTTGCTTTCATCGAGTAAGCGATAGTAATGGTGTATTTTCATTCTATCTGGCAGGGCTTCAAATATAATACAGCCCGTATGATGAATTTGATTTAGCTCAAACACGCATCTAATCACTTTTTTAGGAAGTTGCAGCTGCTCATCAGGGTCTTTACCGTCTTCAAAGTAAGAATGTGGACGTGCAATTTCGTTTGCCTTCATGCTAACAACTTCATAATCAAGCTCAGGGAGGTTATCAAACTTAAACGCCCCAGTTCCATCTCGCTCTAACTGAATAGTTTTACGCGCATCAAATAAACAACACTTAAATAAACCTTTTTGACTTATCGCTTGTGCAAGCATCACGGTATTATTAATGGCATCGGTAAAGGCTGTTTTTAAACTTTCATCATGCATAATAAGCGATGACTCAACAAACACCGACTCATCTTTCCAATGAAAACTCAATCCACCCACTAC
>NZ_DCYU01000003.1:0-8954 GCF_002331165.1 Pseudoalteromonas sp. UBA2102 | reverse complement strand
TTTAAAACTTTGTGCTTAAAACTAAAAAGCCCTCCGAACGGTTAGGTGCGGAGGGCTTTTTAATGCTTAAGTTTATAGCACTACGAAGCCCTCGCGGGAATAATCACCACGATAATAATCAGGACTAGGTTAAGTGCATTTGTAAGCATGAAATTAATACCAAAATGTGTTCATTTGTTACGAAGTAATACTCTTCGCTCTGTATATGTATTTGTACCGTGCTGAGGCGAGTAAGTCAACACCAAACTTAATTCAACAAAAGAGCAAAAAGCGACTTTAAACGGATTTTAAATTCACAAAAAAAGGCTTAAATGAAAAATCTATACCTTAATTTGCATCAAGTAAATTCACTAGCCACATAATAGCCATATAGGGCTTGATTAATTTTTGATACATTGTAGTACAAATAACAGCGCAGCACGGTAAATAACTTAAAACTTTGCTAATTAGGCAGGTTTACTCCGCAAGCCCTATTACGCACCACTCAATTACATTCACCCTATTTAAATAAGGTGCCCTAGTGCAACTAAATTCATAAGCGCATTTAAAAGTGTTGAATATAACCAAATAGGTTTATTAAAGCGCTTTAATTTAAGCTAGTATTTAGGCAACTCAATTAGATTTAAGGACAAACCATGCAAGCCCTCACTCGAATTAGTCAGTTTTTTATATTGGCACTTTTTATAGCAACTAGTTTTAATAGTGTCGCAGCACCGGCATTATTTAAAGTAGAAAAAAACGGTACTAGCTCTTACTTGTTTGGCACAGTTCACGTAGGCGATGCCAGCATGAAAGGCTTACCAGAAAAAGTAACTAAGGCTATAGATCAAAGCGAGCAAGTTGTTGTTGAAGTAGATATTAGTAAACTCACGCCTTTGCAAATGCAGCAGCGTTCAATGCCCTTTATGATGCTTAAAGATGGCAAAACATTACAAACAGAACTCTCAAAACAAAACTACAATAAGCTTAAAGACTACTTTGCTAAAAAATCGATTGATATAGCTATGTTTAATGGCCTCAAACCTTGGGCTGTAATGGTAACCATGATGCAGATTGAATTTCAAAATGCAGGATTTTCTGACCAAACAGGCATAGACAAGCAAGTACTTGCTTACGCTAAAAAGCAAAATATCACGATTGGAGAGTTAGAAACGCTAGAGCAGCAACTGCAAATGTTTGATGGCATGGCTTTGCTCAGTAATGAAATGATTGAAGAAACGTTTGAACAGCTTGCCGATATTAATACTTATTTTATTAAGTTAGTAAACGCCTGGAAAAATGGTGATATGGATACGCTGACTGAATACTACAACATGAGTTTTGACGAGAGTAACTACGGTGAAATAAGCGAGCAAGTTATGCTAGTTAATCGTAATAATAAATGGGTGGAGCAATTAGTGCCTCGCTTAACTAACGAAAAGCTATTTATTGCTGTAGGCGCGCTGCACTTACCGGAGCAGCATGGTTTAATTAAACAGTTAACTGATGCAGGCTTTACCATTACTCGCCTATAACGTGGCGTTAAAGGTTGGGCATATTCAGCCCAGCCTTTAATTAAAATCTTCCATTTTTAAATAATGCTCAATCCCTTTAATTTTGTCTGCCGCATGGTGATTTACATAAATAACGGTGCTGGTATTTGCGGCACAAATTTTCTCTATTAAAATTAGTACTCGCTGTCTATTTGCTTCATCAAGCCCTAAGCAAGGTTCATCTAAAATAAGTAACGTGGGGTGTTTTACCATAGCACGCACTATTAATAGCATGCGCTGATCGCCGTATGAAAGTTGCGTAAATGAGCTATTTTGTTTATCGCCTAACCCAATCAGCGCTAACCATTGCTTAGCTGTATTTACTTGTGACTCTGTTGGCTTTTGATATAAACCAATGCTGTCGTAAAATCCAGAAATAACCGTATTCAATGCCGATATACTTACTCGATAATCCATATGCAGTGCATTTGATATATAGCCTATATGCTGTTTTATATCCCAAATACTTTCACCACTTCCGCGCTTAAAACCAAATACCTGAATATCATTGCTGTAGCATTGAGGGTTATCGCCAGTGATTAAATTTAATAAGCAGGTTTTACCTGAGCCATTTTTACCACTCAATTGCCAGTGTTGATGTTTATTAATTTGCCAATTGAGATTTTTAAATACATCAACCCCAGCGTAGCTAACCTTTGTATTACTAAGCTTAACCAATGTATCGGCGGTATACTCTGCACGGCCTTGGGAGTCATCCGGTTGAGGTATTTCTAAAGCGGTATGGGTTAAATGCAGTAGTTTAAGCAAGTCAGCACGCTGCTCTGCGTTTGGATTATTAAGTACATGCAGCAATTGCCCCTGATTTACATAAGCGTAATGAGTAATAAACGGCGGG
Source organism: Pseudoalteromonas sp. UBA2102 (assembly GCF_002331165.1). Taxonomy (NCBI): domain Bacteria; kingdom Pseudomonadati; phylum Pseudomonadota; class Gammaproteobacteria; order Alteromonadales; family Pseudoalteromonadaceae; genus Pseudoalteromonas; species Pseudoalteromonas sp. UBA2102. The sequence continues at coordinate 6,566 of NZ_DCYU01000003.1, read as the reverse complement.
ATTTCATCAAGCCTATTTAACACAAACACAAAGTTAATTGTTGAGCTAAGTGTTTCTAATAAAGTGTTTAGCACCTCACTCGAATGTTTATCTAAGCCATCATATGGCTCATCTAGTACCACTAAATCAGCATGACTACTTAGCGCATTTATAAGTAGGAGTTTACGGGTTTCGCCGGTAGAGAGATCTCTAAAATGCCTGTCTAAAAGGGCGCTGTAATTAAAGGCATCTATTAGTTTTGTACGTAACTCATGGTTGTAGCTACTATTTTGAGGGAAGATAAAATCTTTTACTAAGCTGTGATGTTCATGCTCAATTTCGTTTTTGATTAACTGCTTTTGCACATCAGATGACACAAGCTGCGTGCTATTAAAGGTACTTTTAAAAGTACCACTTTGCTGCTTAGCTTCACCCGTTAATGCGGCGCTCAATGCCGATTTACCTGCGCCATTAGCGCCTAATAAGAGCCAGTGCTCACCAGCATTCACTTGCCAACTTAAGTCATTAATTGTGTAACAGCTTTTACCTTGCCCTTTTAAATAACCACTAAATTGTTCAAATACAATACTTTGCACAATACTGCCTTCACCATAAGCTAAATAAACAACTTAACGTATAGTAAATTGCTTTAGCAAGCGTATTTAATTGCGTATTAATTTATTTCATTAGCTATGCATACATTTACCAATGCATCAGCCACTGCCTGCTTACTTATGGGCTTATGAATATGCTCACTCGCGCCATATTCATAAATTAAGTCCATGTCTTCGGCTGAGGTATTTGCTGTCACAACGATTATGGGCATGGTTTTATTTAGCTCTTTGCGTATTTTTTTAGTCGCTTCAAAGCCATCCATGACCGGCATGTTTAAATCCATAAACACCACGTCATAGTCAGCCTTACCTACCTTTTCGCAGGCTTCTAGGCCATTTACAACGCATTCATAGTCCACACCTAACGTTGCCAAAATACGTGTGAGTAACAAGGTGTTTAATTCATTGTCTTCAACCACAAGGCAAAAAAGCTTTTTTTCGACTTCTCTTTCTGTTTGCTGGTTAGTAATTTCAATCGGCAAGTTAAGCGTAACATGAGCGCCACTCGCTGCGTTGTTTTTAAATGAAAGCGAACCATGCAGCGCTTTAACAACATACTGCGCCCGTGTTAATCCCGTTCTCAGGCCTTGAAAGTGGTTAGTTTGTTTAAATGAGTCAAACTCTAGTTCTGTTATTTCGCTAGAAAAACCGCACCCACTATCATTAACGGTTAATTGTAATTGCGAGTTTTGCATGTTTGCAGCAACTTCAACCTCGCCCTTGTCGGTAAACTTTATTGCATTGCTAATTAGCTCGGTTAATACATGCTGTAAGCGCTGATGATCTAATTTACAAAAACAATTAAGAGACTCATCAAAATGAGTGATTAATGTTAGCCCTTTTTGCTGCGCTGCATACTCATACGCCAACACCACTTTGTTTATGGATTCTAAAAGGTTTTCGTTTTTAAGAATTGGCGCCCACTTTCCTGTGCTTAGTGCTTGTAGGTCTTGTAGCTCATCAAGCATAGATAGAAGTCTAAGGGCACAGTAGCTTGCTTGCGTTTTAATATTTTGCTGCTCGGCATTGATGGTTAGCTCATCAATCGACGTAATTAATCCCTGTAACGGTGTTCTAAATTCGTGGCTTGCTCTGGCAATAAAGTGCTCTTTGTTTTGGCTCATTTGCGCTACAAAGTCCTTTTGTTTTTGAAGAGCTGTTAAGGTGCGTTCCACCTCTTTTTCCATCGGCATAAACACAAATCTTAGCTCAACGAGCAATAACACCATGGCGACTAACCAGCACAGCAATTCTAAATTAGACACGCGGTTAACTTTTTTTACTGCATGTTGCTCAAATAAAGTAACCGCGCGGTCAAGCTTAGCTAGCAGGTTTTCTACATGTGCTACGTTGAGCACCTGTGTGTCTACCTCGCCTTTTTGGTACAGCAGCCAACTAGCTTGGGCAATAAATTCATTCACTTCGCTATCTAGATTAGCTGGCTCAGAAAAGTATAACTTTACTAATTCTGGCGTTAAATAACGGTAACTACTACCTTGCTTGGTAAGTAATACCTCATGAGCTGTTTTAAATTGTGCGAGAGAGTGTTCGAGGGAATTGGTATGGGTAGCAACATCGATTCGTGATGAAAGAAGTGCATTGCTATGCCAAGCAATTTTTTGCGAGAGCATGCGCTGCTTACCTGCCATATTAATAATTTTAGCATCGTACTTTTGTACAGAAAAGCCATACTGCAGCAACAATGCTGAGCCACTTATTAACAGAGCAATAGCAATAAGCGCCCATCGGTAACGCTGTCTTACATTGGCAATAATTTTAAACATACAAGGCCGCTTTTTTATTTTAAGTGTAGCCTATATATAGAAAACTCAACATCAGCTTTAGTAATTATATAAATAAAAAGCCCAGTAACATGACTGGGCTAAATGTATTAAGTGTGAGGCAAAAAGGGCAATACTTGCGACACTTTTGTAATTACCAGTTAGCGATTTTCTAATCGGTTGTAGTCAAACATACCAAATTCAACGCCGCGATACTCTTTAGCTACTTGGTGCATTATGTCGCTGTATTTCCAAAACTCTGGATGTGAGCGACGAATACCAAATTTTACTTTTATTGCAGCATAATCTGCTTCAATTTGCATCATAGGTAATAGCTGTGCAAATTCACCCACTTCATTTTGATCATTTAAATACCAAATAGCCGCAGGGTAATCACCAATAAAGCCTGGCACTAGGGTGGCGGTATCTTCATCATAAGCGCGCTGCCCATCTTCATTTAATAAGCTGGAAATATTGTAATGCGCGTTGTGATGAATAAGCGTATAAGCTTTATGTGAAGCATCGTCTTGCTTAACCAAAATATACGATAACTGCGGTAATAAATTTATAGCCTTAGCTGGCATATTGTTCAGTGCATTTAATGGCGAGGATACTTTTGTGTAGTCGTAGTGCTCACTCAGTACTGGCGCTAAAGTTTGCTTAACTAACCCATACAGCTCGTGTTGTGGATCATCCGTTTTATATTCAATACCACTAGGTTGGCTAAACTCTCGGTTGTTTTTAAAAAACTTAGATAAGCTTGGCGGAGACTTTCTATACCAGCTTTTTTTAATTTGATGGCGCTTCGCTTCAGGTAATAAAGCCAAAAAGTTTTGCTCACCCTCTAAACGTAAAAAGTCCATGTATAGGCGGGTCACTAATTGGTGGCCGATATTTCCGTATACATCAAAGCCTGCAACAAGTAAGTAATGAATACGCTCAAATAGCGCATAATCTAACACCCACATAGTTTTAGGCTCTTGACCAATAAAGCCTTTCACTACCGTGGCACTATCAAAATGGCGAAATATTGTAAGCGCTGCATTTTTGTTATGGCCTTCACCTTTCCACAATAGGTCGGTGGTTAAATGCTCTCCGTTTTTAAACATCTCGTTAGCCAGCTCAACTTTGGCTTGTAAGTATTTTTTCTCACGCACTGAGTATTTAACCCAGCTAGAGATAGGCAATGCATTGCTTTCTTCTGCTGCAGGTAATTCAAGGGCTTCTTCGTGCTGAAGCAACATATCTTCCACTGCTGGAGTCGCGACTTTTTCAGGGTCTGCAAAGGCAACCCAAAAATGATCGTTAATCACATTAAGTGCAATTTGGCCGCGGCATACAGGGCCCTTAATAAAGCCCATAATAATTAGCTCAGCTTCATCAAGCATAAATTGATACTTAGAATTAATAGGAATTACTTCAAACGTTTTAAAAGGATTAGATGCCGCCTCGCTCTTATAACTTGGCATTTTAGTAACCGTATAATCGGGAGCTATAAATTGCTCATAAATACGTGCAAGCTTTGCATCATCAAGCTTTAGCGGTAAATGTGTTTTTGATAAAACAGTTGAGCGGTCCTGTAGTAAACGGTAATACACACGACTCACTTTAGGGTCATCGTATGGTCGGCGCGTATTAATTAGCTTAATTTCTTCGCCTGGCGGCGTACTTGAACGAACCAGTTTAAAAAAGCTCTGTGGTTTATCAGAACCAAAATAAATATGGGCTAAAAACCAATGCTCGTAAATATAACGTGCGGCTAATTGGTATTTTAAGCTGTCTTGATTTAAAAACGCTTCCCAGTTTTTAACGTTTGTTAGTTCGGCTTTGGTGGGCGGTTTAATATGCGCCATTTTTCCACCGTCTTTAAGCCACTTTTGTAAATGATAAAACTCCTGGCTAGACACGCCCGGTAAACCGTAAGGCATACCGCCATGAGGCTGCTCTGCAGCTAAACGATCGAATTCTCCCATAGTGGCGCACGTTTGAGAGCGGCTAAGTGAAAAGTCAAATTCGTCATCAAGAATTTCATTCTCTGGTAACGGTGCACTTTGCTTAAGCACTAAAGAATTAAATAACACCCCACCGGCAAGGTTTGCTTCTGGGTTTTGGTCACGTTCGTTAAGTACCGGAGTAAAGCCCTTTTTACGCCATTGCTCAGTGCTGGTTGCATCAAATAATAACCGGCTTGGTGTAGTGGCTAATAGCCGTGTACCATCATAAACAAGCTCTTTACTTAGCCCTCTATCTATCCCTTCAGGGGACGAAAGCTTTAGCTGACAAGGCGCATCATAACAGCCATGGCATACTACACAGCGTGTATCTAGCACAGGTTTTACTTCTTGCAAAAACTCGGCACCAGCACCTGTATCATGCGGCACTATACGCTGCTGCGTTTGTTCATCACCAAATAAGTCGTTGTAGTGAGCATTGCCTAAATAAGCACACCCGCTGAGGATAATAAGGACGAATGTACTGATCAGAATTTTTTTCATTCTTCATCCTCATCACCCAGGTCGAAGGTTGGCATCATATCCATTTGTGGAGAGACAAAAGTCTGGTTGTCGTGGGTATTTAACACCACACTTAACAGTGGGCCGTGGGTCAGCGTTATTTGTGCATCGTGCTCTTGGTTTAACAACGCATTAAATTCGCTGCTATGCGGCGCAAGCTCATACTCTTTTAAACTAATAGCGATACTGCTATCAGGTGCTGGGTTTTGGCATATCTGCGTCAGTAGCTCATCATCAAGAGCAAATGAAATGTCTAAATCGGGCTTTTCTACATCTCGCTCACTAAGCGACTCATTTAAAATAAATAACGGTAAGGTTAATTTACTATCTTGTTCAAATTCCATTGTGCTCTCTTGCTGACTGAGGGTGTAATTACCCGCCATTATAGCAAAAAAGCACATAATTACTGCGCCTAAATAACCACACTAAAGTCTAAAATTTAGCCTTAAGCGCTGTTAATGACTAAGCTTTAATATCATCCATTGCCGATTCAATAATAGAAAATACAGCCCCTTGAGGGTCGCAAATAACACTAAAACGCCCTACATCAGGAATATCTGTAGCAGGTACACACACTTGCCCTCCAAGAGTCGCCGCTTTTTTTACATAGCTATCGCAGTTATCCACGGCGAAGTAAATCATCCAATGGGGGGGTACGTCTTGTGGCCATTCATCAGTCATTTGTAGCATGCCTGCTACCGGCTTACCTGCAACTAAAAACAAGGTGTAATCCATACCTTCCATAGGCTTTGTTTCACTTTTCCACCCCAGTAGTTCACAGTAAAAATCACGGCTTGTTTCACTATCGCGCGTTGCCATTTCATGCCAATAAGGCGTGTTGAGCTCACAAGGACGCTTACATCCTATATGCTCTTTACCTTGCCACAATGCCACCGTGGCACCCGCGGGGTCTTTAAGCATTAACATACGCCCTGCATCCATAACATTGTGAGGGCCTGCTATAATTTGCGCACCGAGCTCTTGCGCCTTAATTGCACATGCATCAACATCATCTACGGCAATATAGGTAAGCCAGTAGCTAGGCGTAGAGGCCACTTGCTCTTTAGGCATTTGATACATGGCAGCAATATCGTCACCTTGCTTTTGTAGCATAGTGTAATACTCATCATCGCCAATGGGCTGATCGTCATTTCCCCACTCAAACAACGAGGTATAAAAAGCTTTCCCGTCTTGCCAATTATGAGTACACAGTTCAGCCCAGCAAAATATACCTTGCGGATAATTATTTTTATTATTCATCGCCCATTTCCTGTTGTAAATTTAAGCCATTTTTAGCTTAGGCTAATACCCTGTAAGTGTCGATAGTTATTCACTCAATAAACCTCCTTATACATCAGTGACCACTTCTACTCGGGCTTTGTAAAGCCAACCAAACAACATTACTTACATTAACGTCAAGCAGCTAAAAGCTGATAGTTAAAAACTAATCACTTTTCTTCAGGCAATAAAAAAGCCACCGAAGTGACCTCTTTTTAGTATTAATTAGCTAGGCTAATTATTAATCTAGGATAGTTGCTACATAGCACCTACGCCTAAAGGTAATAGCGCCACCTTCACATGACGTAAATTTCAGGCATTAAAAAACCCGAGGCTAAGCTCGGGTTTTTATGGTATTAATTAACTTAAAAGTTAACTATTACTCTACGATAGTTGCTACA
>NZ_DCYU01000069.1:0-15927 GCF_002331165.1 Pseudoalteromonas sp. UBA2102 | reverse complement strand
GGGGCTCTACCAACTGAGCTACAATCACCACGGTATTTACTTTGTTTTCAAATGGCGCACCCGGAAGGATTCGAACCTTCGACCAACGCCTTAGAAGGGCGTTGCTCTATCCAGCTGAGCTACGGGCGCATCGAAAACTTCATAGTTTGCCTGTAAGCTATTCTATTATAAAAATAAAAGAAGTGGTCGGCGATGCAGGATTTGAACCTGCGACCCCTTGGACCCAAACCAAGTGCGCTACCAAACTGCGCTAATCGCCGATGCTTACGATTGCCTGCGAGTGACCTCGTTGACAACGGGGTGCATAATAGTGATTTGCCTGGGAGAGGTCAAACGTTTTTTGCATAAAATAAATCAATCGGTCATTTTTAGTTCATAATGGTTAAATATTGCAAAACTAAGCTGAAATTTAGACGCTTTTTTTGAAAACACCGGTTTATAACCTAAAAGCAACTTGGCGCTTCGGGCCTTTTCTGCGAAAATAGCCTGCATATTAAAAAAGCATTAATAAAATTAATTTTTTGCATACACCCCTCTTTATATGCAAATGCTTTTAAAATATAAGTATCGAAGTTTATTTAACCCCAATTAAAGGTCCCCCATGACGGCAAACATCATTGATGGTAAGGCAATCGCAAAACAAGTACGTAGTGCAGTGGCTGAGCGCGTAAGCGAACGCGTTGCAAACGGTTTACGTGCACCCGGTTTAGCAGTAGTACTGGTAGGGCTTGACCCTGCAAGCCAAGTTTACGTTGGCTCTAAGCGTAAAGCGTGTGAAGAGGTAGGATTTATTTCAAAGTCATTTGATTTACCAGCGCAAACCAGCGAAGAAGAACTACTAGCATTAATTGATGAGCTAAATAACGATGGCGAAGTAGATGGTATTTTGGTGCAACTACCGCTACCTGAAGGCCTAGATGCAGAAAAGATTTTAGAACGTATTACACCACATAAAGATGTAGACGGTTTTCACCCTTACAATATTGGCCGCTTAGCGCAACGTATGCCGGCGCTGCGCCCATGTACACCCAAAGGGATTATTACCTTATTAGATTCAACGGGCGTGCGTTACAAAGGGATGCATGCGGTAGTTGTTGGTGCCTCTAATATTGTTGGCCGCCCTATGTCGCTTGAGTTATTACTTGCCGGTTGTACTACAACGGTATGTCACAAATTTACACAAGACTTAGAAACCCATGTGCGCCGCGCAGACTTATTAGTAGTGGCCGTAGGTAAACCTGAATTTATACCTGGTGAGTGGGTAAAAGAAGGTGCGATTGTGATTGATGTAGGTATTAACCGTTTAGATACAGGCAAGTTAGTGGGCGATGTTCAGTACAGTGTTGCAGAGCAAAAAGCTGATTTTATTACTCCTGTACCGGGTGGCGTTGGCCCAATGACTGTAGCAAGTTTAATTGAAAATACCCTCGAAGCATGTGAAAAATACCACAGTTAATTTAATGCCTTAGCATTAAAAAAGGGTTGCCAACTGGCAACCCTTTTTAGTTTAAAAGCTACTTTAACGCATTTACGCTTTACGCCACGTTGTTTTACCTGCTGAGTCTTCAAGCACAACACCGAGTGCATTAAGTGCATCACGTGCTTCATCAGCAGCAGCCCAATCTTTGTTTGCGCGCGCTTCATTACGTTTTACAATCAGCGCTTCGATAGTGGCCACTTCATCATCATCTTGCCCGCCTTGCAAAAACGATTCAGGTGCTTGCTGGGCAACACCAAGTACTTCGCCTATGCTGCGTAGCACAAATGCTAACTGCCCTGCTTGCTGTGTATCGGTGTCTTTAACACGGTTTAGCTCTTTAGCCAGTTCAAATAACACCGGTAACGCCTCTGGTGTATTAAAGTCATCATTCATGGCTTTTCTAAATTTAGCCACGTACTCATTGTTTTCAATATCGCACGTTATTGGCTCAACACCGCGAAGTGCTGTGTAAATACGTTCAAGCGATGAACGTGCTTGATCTAAATTCTCTTGTGAGTAATTTAACTGGCTACGGTAATGCCCTGATATTAAAAAGTAACGAACTGATTCAGCGTCATATGTTTTTAGTACCTCACGCACAGTAAAAAAGTTGTCTAATGATTTAGACATTTTTTCTTTATTTACTTGTACCATGCCTGTATGGATCCACGTATTTACATACTTGCCATTGTTTGCACAGCATGATTGCGCAATTTCGTTTTCGTGATGCGGAAACTGTAAATCAGAGCCGCCACCGTGAATATCAAAATGCTCACCTAAATGCTTTGAGCTCATTGCTGAACATTCTATATGCCAACCCGGACGCCCTTCTCCCCACGGAGATGACCAAGAAGGCTCGCCTGCTTTTGCTTTTTTCCACAATACAAAATCAAGCGGATCGTCTTTATCTTGTGCAACCTCTACGCGAGAGCCTGCTTGGAGCATACTTAAATCTTGTTGCGATAGTGCGCCGTACTGCTCAAACGTAGAAACATCAAAAAGCACGTCGCCGTCGTTTGCTACGTATGCATGGCCTTTTGCAATTAAGCGCTCAACCATTTCGATAATTTCATCCATATGGTTTGTAACCGTAGGTTCAATATCTGGGCGCAGCATGTTTAGGCTATCAAAGTCTTCGTGCATGGCTTGGGTCATACGCAAAGTTAGGTCATTAATTGACTCGCCATTTTCGTTTGCGCGTTTAATTATTTTATCATCTACGTCGGTAATATTACGTACGTATTTTAAGTCGTACCCAAGGTGGCGAAGGTAGCGGACAATAACATCAAACCCGACAAATGTACGCGCATGACCGATATGACAAAAATCATAAATGGTGATACCACACACATACATGTCGATTTTGCCTTCGACCATAGGTTTAAACTGCTCTTTTTGTCGCGTGAGTGTGTTGTATATTTGTACCATTTACTTTTAGTCCTTGACTGTTTGCTGAGTTGGATATGTTAACACTTGAAAAGCCCCCGCTCTAGCGCTTTTTATACTCAAACCTCTTCAATACGCATGTTTAAGCAGCAATTAAAACCAATTTAGGCAAGGCCTTGATTGTATGTAATAGAGGTTCTGTTGTTAAAATTAATAACACTGTAAAAATCAGTTTTAAACCACCCTGTTTATTGCTTAACAGGCTCTTGTTCTGTGCATGGTTATATATTGAAAAAAAATACCACAACGGCCAAATACCGCTTCGATATTAACCCCCTGTAAAACGCACAAGTATATACCTTGGGCAGCTTTGGATATATTGAACAAGCACTTTGTTTATCTTAGTTAACTAAGATAAAATAGCGCGACTAATTAAACCAGATATAGGAAACCACATGGTTGTTCTACACACTAATTTTGGTGACATCACCATTAAAATGTTTGAGCAAGAAGCTCCAAACACAGTTAAAAACTTTTTAGAGTACGCAAACTCAGGTTTTTACAACGGCACTATTTTTCACCGCGTAATTGACGGCTTTATGGTGCAAGGCGGTGGGTTTGTACCTGGTATGGAACAAAAAGACGTTAACGACCCAATTCAAAACGAAGCAAATAATGGCCTATCTAATAAAGTAGGTACATTAGCAATGGCGCGTACGCCTGATCCACATTCAGCAACAGCCCAATTTTTTATTAACGTTAACGACAACGACTTTTTAAACCACAGCAGCGAAACTTCGCAAGGCTGGGGTTACTGTGTATTTGCTGAAGTAGTTGAAGGCATGGACGTAGTAAATAAAATTAAAGGTGTAGCAACAGGCAGCGCTGGTTTTCACCAAGACGTACCGCTTGAAAATGTAATCATCGAAAACGTTACTGTAAGCTAAACGCTTACTCATATACTGAGTAATTAAGCGGGCATAGTACATTATTTATGTATTCGCCCGCTTTTATTTAACCTAACTAGATGCCTCTATGACTTCTCAAACCTACTTTATTGCAGACTTACACCTAAGTGAAAACCGCCCAGATATTAGCGAGGCCTTTTATCGCTTTTTAAATACGCACATTATTGGTAAGCCCGTAGATGCACTGTATATTTTAGGTGATTTTTTTGAAGTATGGGTTGGGGATGACTACGTAACAGAATTGGCTAGTGAGGTAGCAAAGCATTTAAAAGCCGTTAAAGATGGCGGTACACCAGTGTACTTTATACACGGTAATCGCGATTTTATTATGCGTGAGCAATACGCTAAACGCGCAGGTATGGTATTGCTAAACGAGCAAACGGTTATAGATTTATATGGCACTCCCACTGTTATTTTGCACGGTGATGAAATGTGTACCCAAGATATTGAGTATCAAAAGTTTCGTAAAAAAAGTCGCGGTTGGTGGTGGCCTAAATTAATGTTAGCAATGCCACTATGGTACAGAAAAAAAATTGCTCGCAATGCCAGAGAAAAAAGCAAATTAAGCCAAGCCGAAAAACCCATAGAAATTTTAGACGTAGTAGATGACGCCGCACTAGCGATGTTTGCCAAGTATAATGTAAGCAACATGATACACGGCCACACCCACCGCCCTAACGTACACACTTACACTGTAGGTAAGCAAACACTAACACGCACTGTACTTGGTGATTGGTATACTCAAGGCTCATATTTAGTGGTTACTCCACAAGGTCAAAAACTCATTAATACGCCCTTCGCATAATCTCAAATCCTGACTATTATTTAAGTACTTTTTGGTAATAGGATAAGGATATATGTATAAAGCTATTTATTGTTTGGTGCTTTGTTGCATTTTTTCCAAAGGGTATGCATCAGAAAATTGGCAACTCGTCGCCGAAAACTCCCCACCCTATATTGGTGAGCGCTTAATTGATAACGGCTGGGTTACTGCCTTAACTAAAGCGGCCTTAGCTAATCAAAATATTAATAACGACATCGAGTTTACCAGCTGGAACAGAGCGCTGGAGCTTACCAAAATAAATAAAAAAGATGCGATTTTAGGCGCTTTTTATACAAAGTCGCGTACTGATCTTTTTTATTACTCGCGCCCACTTGCTAACGTATACGTTGGACTATTTAAGCTCAAAGACAGACAAATAAACTATGACGGCAGTATGGACTCTTTACAGCCATACAGTATTTGTAAAGGCGTTGGCTATGCAGTAAGTGAAGTTTTTTCTGAAAGTAATGGCCTGGCCGTAACCTCAACTCGCGGGTTAATTAACAGTTTATATATGCTTCAAAAAGGACGAATAGACTTAGTAGCAGGCACTAAAGAAGTGGGTGAATACTGGTTAAAAAACACCGAAAAGCTTAATGAACCCGGCGCGCCACAAGTTGAATATATTTCGCCCGATTTAGAGCATCATCAACTGCATGTTATGTTTCCAAAGTCTGACCCTGATGCAAAACAAAAAAGAGACGCGCTTGAACAAGGCTTTTCTACTATTTTATACAATGGCACCGCAAAAGAGCTATTAGTAAAACATGGCTTTTCTCAAAGCACGGCGCTTGAGCTCATAGACTTTATAGAAAGAAGTAGCACACCTAACTAACCGGTGTGCTTGAAGAGCTAAATAACACTGCTTTAATTAGTAACTAGTGCAGGAGCGCCACTGTGAAATTTAAAGTCTTCATCAGGGCTAGTGATCAAATCAGCCTCAATTTTACCAAAAAAGTCGACTCGCTCAGTAATATCAAAATCAGCAATTTCTTGTGCCAGTGTTAAGTAATCTTGATAATGGCGCGCCTCAGAGCGAAGCAATGAAATATAAAAATCGCCTAAGCGTTTATCAACATGTGGAGCAAGTGCAGCAAAACGCTCACATGAGCGAGCCTCAATATAAGCACCTACAATTAGTTTATCGACTAATGCATTAGGCTCAAACGTTTTAACGTTACGTAGCATCCCTTTAGCGTAACGACACGGTGTAATACTGCGGTACTTTACTCCATACTCGTCCATTATTTCGAGCACTTGATAAAAGTGATGTAATTCTTCTTTTATTAGCATCACCATTTTATCTATTAAATCTTGCCCGTAAGGTGAGTTAGACTTTGGGATAATAGATTTTGTAAGTTTATTTTTAGCCGCTAAATCACGCCAATTACCTTCGCGTTTATAAATAAGTGTTTCAAAGGGCTTTAGCCATTCAAGTAATGCATCGCTGCTGTCTTTATCTACCGCGTACTTACGAATTAAAAACATTGCACTTTGCGCTGCTTTTAACTCACAAATTAAGTGATCGATTAAAATAATCGATAAATTTTCTTTTTTTACTGCCTCAATAACCCATTCATTTGGGGTTTCACACAATAAAAAATTATTAATAGGGGCTAAAAGTTCGCTATGTGGCACAGGGCTGCTCGTTACTTCAAATAATAAAAAGCCATTTTAACACGAAAAATAACGAAGAATAAAACGAGCTAAAACAACCTCTTTAAAATGTTAATAAGCAGTTAACTTGACTTTGTATATGAACTAAACCATAAATATAGGTGCTGTATAAAAAACAAACTAACTAAAACTAAATTATAACCAACAGTAATACGTTCCTTTTATGGAGTACCGCTATGATACTGAACCACCTGTGGGGCATTTATGCTCATCCACTCGAAGAATGGCAAACAATAGATAACCGCCACGAAAGCCTGACTTATAGCCTGTCGCATATTTTACTTATTGCATTATTTCCATCGATTATGGGGTATTACTCATCGGTGTATTTAGGCTGGAGTATTGGTGCGGGCAACCCAGTATTTTTAACACATGAAAGCGCACTGCTAATTGCCGTGGCTATGTATGGTGCGTTAATAGCCGGTGTGTTTGCACTGGCCTATTTAGCCCATTGGATGGCCGTTACATTTGGTGCTAAACCTACCTTTACACAAACGCTTGAACTTGCCGCTTATACTGCTACACCCGTGTTTATGTCGGCCTTAGCCGCTTTTTTACCTGAGCTGTGGTTTGTTGTTTGCGTAGGTATGATTGCCCTAGCCTACTCGGTGTACTTGCTTTATACAGGCGTGCCAATACTAATGCATATTCCACAAGAGCGCGGCTTTATTTATGCCAGCTCTGTTGTTACCTGCGGGCTAATTTTATTGGTAATAATTTTAGCTGTAACCGCAATACTTTGGACTAACGGCATTGTGAGTCCAATGTTTACCTAATCAACCACGTTGTTTGATATGAAGTGTTCCCTTTCTTTCCTTCGCAAAAAAGGAGCTAATTAGCTCCTTTTTTTTATGTCTGATTATGTTTAATCACACATTAATCAGCTTCGTTGGCATCTTGATTGTGTATTTCAAGGCCTGATGACATGGCGTTTTCGCGGTTACTTTTAGCCGAGTCGTTACGCAATTGATCAATATGATTTAAGTAATCTTGATCGATATCGCCGGTAATGTATTGACCATCAAATACAGAGGTTTCAAACTTAGTAATTTCTGGGTTTTCTTGGCTTACAGCGGCAATTAAATCGTTTAGTGATTGAAAAATTAAGCCATCAGCACTGATGCTTTGGTTAATGTCTTCAACTTCGCGGCCATGCGCAATAAGCTCTGCGGCAGATGGCATATCAATACCATATACATTAGGAAAACGAATTTCTGGTGCTGCTGAGGCAAAATACACATTTTTTGCTCCGGCTTCACGGGCCATTTCTACAATTTGTGCCGAGGTTGTACCGCGTACAATTGAATCATCAACCAGTAAAACGTTTTTACCTTTAAACTCACGGTCAATCGCATTTAGCTTTTGACGCACTGACTTTTTACGCATTTCTTGGCCAGGCATGATAAATGTACGACCAATATAACGGTTTTTAACAAAGCCTTGGCGGTAAGGTAAATCAAGCATGCGGGCAATTTCTAACGCCACATCGCATGAGGTTTCAGGAATTGGGATAACAACATCAATGTCTTTATCGCTCCACTCACGCGCAATTTTTTCACCCAGTTTAGTACCCATGTTTACACGCGTTGCGTAAACCGACATACGATCGATGGTTGAATCAGGGCGAGCAAAATAAACAAACTCAAAAATACACGGCGCATAAGAGGCTTTTTCAGCACAGCTTTGTGAATGAAATTGGCCATCTTCAGTTACGTAAATCGCTTCACCTGGTGCAACGTCACGCACAAATTCAAAGCCGTCTGGCTTTAATGCTACGCTTTCTGAGGCAAACATGTACTCAGTGCCTTTAGCGGTTTCACGCTTACCAAATACCAAAGGACGGATACCATTAGGGTCACGAAATGCTAAAACACCGTGACCAATAATCATCGCAATAGCGGCGTAGCCACCGGTTACTTTGTTGTTTACTTCGGTTACTGCAGTGAAGATGTCTTCAGCGTCTAAATGCAATTTGTCAGACTTACTTAGCTCATGCGCCATGATATTAAGTAGTATTTCTGAGTCAGACGTTGTATTAACGTGACGACGCGCTTCTGAGAACAGTTGCTGCTTTAGAGTTTCAGCATTGGTTAAATTACCATTGTGCGCAAGCGCAATACCAAATGGTGAATTAACATAAAATGGCTGCGCTTCAGATGAACTTGACGAGCCAGCAGTAGGGTAACGTACGTGGCCAATACCAATTGTGCCTTGTAGTCGTTTCATATGGCGGGTGTGAAACACATCCTTTACTAGGCCATTTGCTTTGCGCAAGCTAAACGTATTGTTTTCAATGGTAATGATGCCCGCGGCATCTTGACCTCGGTGCTGCAAAACAGTTAAGCCATCATAAATCGCCTGATTAACAGGAGATGTTCCGACTATCCCAACGATACCACACATGTAATTTATCCTCGCCGATTAACGGTTTACTGAATTTAAAAAGCTCGAGTTGTTTTCTAGGTACGAAAAGAACCATTCAACAACAAAGCCAAATTCTGGAATCAAAATAGAATTGCCCCACCAGTGCGTGTTTGGTGCACCAGTAAAAGCATCAAGAAAGAAGAGTAACGCGCTCACGACCAACACGCCTCGTAACGCACCAAAAACAATGCCGAAGACACGATCGGTGCCAGATAAACCAGTACGTTGTACAAGCTCACCTAAAATGTAGTTTAGTAAACCGCCTAACAGTAGCGTCGCAAAGAAGAGTATGGCAATGGCCGCCGCATTTCTTAAAAGGGGTTCAGAAATACTTGTTAGGAAGGAAGCTAAATATTGGTAAAACAAACTAGAGATGATAAATGCGCAAGCCCATACTGCTAATGACATAGCTTCTTTAACAAAGCCGCGTATTAAACCGATGATGGTAGACAGTGCAATGATGCCAAGAATGGCGTAATCAACCCAGATCATATTAACCAATTAGTCGCTATTTTGGGGCGCATTCTATACCCAAACCTCGTTAATATGCAAGTTAAAGCGGGAGATAACCAGCAACTAGCACGTACAAAAACTTATCACTTTAACGGCTATTTTTAGCCCTTAGAAACAAAAAAAGCCTTACTATAGTAAGGCCTTTTAAAATCAATTAGAGACGCTGTATTGAGTGACTTTGCCGTTTAACTTGGTAAGCGCTTTAAGCTCGGGTAACTTTTTGGTCAGCTCCCCCTTATCAAGCGAGGGCCCAACAAACACTTTAGTCAATGTGCCGTTTGGCGTTTTAATTGGTTTTGTAAACGTTTTAAAACCTTTCGCTTTAAGCTTAGCTTGTAAGGCCTTAACATTAGCCGCATGGGAAAAACTACCTAGCTGAATTACATAGGCCATATCAGTGAGGTTTTCTTCACTTTTACGTGGTGCAATAGGTTTTGCTTTTACCGGCTCTGGCGCTTTCGCTACAGGCTCTGGTGCAGTTTGAGGCTCTATGCTTGCTTCGACTATTTCAGGCTCTGCTGCGTATTGGCTTTGTTTGCTTGTTAGCACATCGTCATCGGCAGCTATGTCTTCAATTTGCTCTTGTTTTAAAGGCTCAGCCTGCGCTACTTTTTCATCTATAGACTCTTGAAGGTCAATAGTTTTAAACTCAGAGCGTTCAGGGATAGCTTTAAAGCCCTCTTTGTAGTGGACCTTTTCGCCATCGAGTATATTAGGAATAAACACAATTGCTGCGATCACCACAATACTGGTTCCGACTAAACGATTTATAAAACCTGAGTTCACCGACTTTCTCTCTATTTTTTAAAGTAGTTTATAGCATCTGCAACAGTAAAAAATGACCCAAACACAATTAAAAGCGTATCACTTTGCTGTGTAGGCATAATTACATTAAGCGCATCGTGCACACTATTATAGCGTTCATGCGTGCCTGTATGAGGTATAGTTTGCAACGCCGCGGCCATATTTTCAACGTTATCGCCACGAGGTATGTGCAAGCTAGTAAGAGACCAGTGATCAATTACATGGCTTACCTCTTTAAGTACACCCGCTTTATCTTTATCAGCAAGCATAGCGACTAATGCATGAATTTTAAAGCCTTTATCTTTATAGCTTGCAAGCTTTAGTGCTAAATAACGAGCAGATTCGGGATTGTGAGCTACATCGGTAAACACTAAAGGTGCAGTGCTTAACTGCTCAAAGCGCCCCTCAACAACTAAGTTATCTAAACAATGCTTAATTACCTCATCACTTGGCAATAAATTTAGCACAGCTAGGGTTGTTAAGGCCGTTGCTGCATTTTGTGCAGGGATAGCTGGCTTATCTAACAGCAAATTATAATTTTTATATTGCCATGTAAAATGCGCTTCGTGCTCTTTGAATATAAAATCAGTACCGGATATAACCATGCCTGCTTTAATCTCAGCACCGTAATCGGTCATTGTATGTGGTATGTTTAAATCACCAATAATAGCCGGCGTGTTTTGACGAAATATACCTGCTTTATCATAAGCAACTAACTCTCGTGTATCGCCTAGGTATTCTTTATGATCTAAATCTATGGTGGTGATCACGCTTGCATAAGGTGTAACAATATTGGTGGCATCAAAGCGCCCGCCCAAACCAACCTCAAGCAGCACATAATCAACCTCAAAGCGTTTAAAAATAGCCAGCGCACCTAGGGTGCCATATTCGAAATACGTAAGCGCCGTGCTAGCGCGACCTTGCTCTAGCGTGTTAAAGGCATCCACATGGTATTGATCATCAAGCTCTTGGCCATTTATGCGCACACGCTCGTTGTATCTAATTAAATGAGGAGAGGCATACGTACCTACGCTGTAACCTTGCGCAAGTAATAGCGATTCTAAACAGCGTGCAGTTGTGCCTTTGCCGTTTGTGCCGCCAATAAGAATAATTTTGCTGGAAGTGTTTAATAAGCCAATGTTATTTGCAACAGTAGCAACGCGTTCGAGTCCCATTTCAATATTTGCAGGGTGAACACTCTCTAAATAACAAAGCCAATCATCAAGGCTTGATGATTGGCTAGGAATTGTATTTGTCATAGCGTGTAATCAGTAAAGCTGAAATTTACGCTACTCTATGCTCTTGTTCGGTAGAAGGCAAGTTCATAAATTTAGCAAGTACGCGTGCTAATGTGTCGCGCATTTCACGACGGTCAATAATCATATCAATTGCACCGTGCTCTAATAAGAACTCACTGCGTTGAAAACCTTCTGGCAAGGTTTCACGCACTGTTTGCTCAATTACGCGCGGACCCGCAAAGCCAATTAAAGCTTTTGGCTCAGCTACGTTAATATCACCTAACATCGCTAATGATGCAGATACGCCACCCATGGTTGGGTCGGTCATTACTGATATAAACGGCAGGCCTTTTTCGCTCATTTTAGCAAGCGCAGCGCTGGTTTTAGCCATTTGCATAAGCGACATAAGTGCTTCTTGCATACGTGCACCACCTGAGGCAGAAAAACACACTAATGGCATGTTGTGCTCTAAACATTGGTCTACGGCATCAACAAAACGTGCGCCTACAACCGAGGCCATTGAACCACCCATAAATGAGAATTCAAAAGCAACCGCAGCAACAGGAATACCTTTTAAGCGGCCCTTCATTGCTACTAACGCGTCTTTTTCGCCACTTGATTTTTGGGCTGCGCTAATACGGTCTGAGTATTTTTTAGAGTCTTTAAACTTTAATACATCTTTAGGCTCGTGCTCAGTGCCAAGCTCCGTGCGGTCACCTTCATCTAAAAAGTGCTCTAAACGTTTACGGCCGCTCACACGCATGTGATGGTCGCATTTAGGACATACGTTTAATGATTTTTCTAGTTCAGCTTTATATAAAATTGAATCGCAAGCTGTACATTTAGCCCAAACGCCTTCTGGAATTTCTTTACGACCTGACGACTTAGTCGTTTTAGGTAAGATTTTTTCTAACCAACTCATTTGCAACTCTCTTAATGCTGTTCTGTGTCGCGAGTCTGCTAATAAGTAGCAGACAGATTTTTTCAATTAAAACATGAATTACACAAACACGGTATAAAAAACTGGTCTTAGTAGTTAGATAAACGCTTATAAATTCAACACTAACATTCCGAGTCAGGTAAAAATAATGGCCCTAGTGGGGTTTTAGGAATATTAAAGTGTTCTGGGTAATCTACATCTACTAAATAAAGACCCGCGGCTTTTGCTGTGGCACTGGCTTTAGCACGTTCTTTTAAATCTAATAGCTCTTTTAACCATACAGGTTGGTGCTTGTGTAGGCCTATATCCATTAAACAGCCGGTAATATTACGCACCATATGGTGTAAAAAAGCGTTCGCTTTAATATCAATAATAACGTAATCGCCCTGGCGTTGTACCGATAAATGATGAATAGTTCTGTTTGCTGTATTAGCTTGGCAATGCAGCGCTCTAAAAGAGGTAAAGTCGTGCTCGCCAATTAAGTACTGACACGCCTCTTGCATTTTTGTTTCATCAAGTGGGTGATGAAAATGCGTAACGCCTTCATTCATAACTGCGCCTCTATAAGCGTAATTATAAATAACATAACGATAACGACGCGCTGTTGCGCTAAAGCGTGCATGAAAGTCTTCACTAACAGGTTGTGCAAAACGAATCGCTATATCTTTAGGGAGTAACGTGTTCATTCCCATAGTAAATGCAACCATCTCACGGGGAGCATGGGTTTCAAAGTGTACAACTTGACCAGTGCCATGTACACCTGCATCTGTGCGGCCCGCACACACTATTTCAACCGGATGATTACAAATGCTCGACAACGCTTTTTCTACTTCTTGTTGTACGCTATTTACATGAGACTGACGTTGCCACCCACTGTAACGTGCGCCGTTGTATTCAACTCCAAGTGCTACTCGCATAATTACTGCTTTACCTACTGTGCTAATGAACGGGGCATTTTATGCTATCTCGCGATGCAATAAAAGTAACCTCGTCTATTTATAGTTATTCGCAAAATTAAGTAATTTATTTTACCCCAATAAAACACAGCGATAAGTTAGTGAGCTTTTAACGTCTTGGGTTTAATTAACGTCTAAAACTAATTAAGTGCTTTTATAGGTTAGAGTTATTCGTACCTATAAAAAAACCGCATTAACAAAGCTAATGCGGTTTTTATAATCATGAATGCTCTAGTTAAGTTTAGCTTTTAAACTTTGCGCTTCTTCTTGTACATCTTCAGGGCCACTTTCAATAACATCTTCAATCACTTTAAGGGCTGAGTCAAAGTCGTCAATTTCAATGTATGCTCGTGCCAAATCAAGCTTGGCAGAATAACCACCGCTTTCTAAGTCAACATCTGTTGGGTTATCGCCTGCAAGTAACGAATCAAAGTCACTTAACCCTACGTCCATATTAACCTCGTCATAGGGTTCGTGCTCAAGTACTGAGTCATCGCTTTGCTCAAGTAGCGCGTCAATATCAACAAAATCATCGGTTGTAGCCTGCGGTTCATTTTGCGAAGGCTCTTCTTGCACCGCTTTCGCTTCAACTTCAGTGTCTAAGTCTTCGTTTAATAGGCTATCAAAGTCGACATCAAATTCGCTGCTATCTTCTAAATTTAACTCATCCGGTTCACCTAACTCACTAAGCAACGCATCAAAATCGGTTTGCGTTAAGTCAGCCATAAACTCATCGTCTAGCTGCTCGTCGGGTATAACATCTTCATTAGTCTGATCATCAGCAGCCTGTGTTAGCTCGGCTTCTAATTGCGAATTTGTTATTTCATCTTCAACGTCTTCTGAAAGTGCTTGTTCTAAAATTGCATCGTCAAAATCAGGCTGTTCCTGCGCACTATCCGTTGTTTTCGCCTCACCTAGAGGTTCCTCTTGCGGTAAAGGCGCATCAAGCTCATCATCAATCAGCGGCTCGTCATCTAGGTCGGCTTCTAACGCATCAATACCAGTGTTACCAGCAAGTGCATTTGCTAAGTCTTGCTCAGCTTGGCTTGGCGCCATACCGCTTGCTTGTCCATCAAGTTCATCACCTTGTAACTCTTGCGGACTATATGATTGCTGATCATCTAAATCAATTTCGTCATCGTTATCAAGCTCTAACTCAGGGTACTCGTCAAGTTCTTCACTTGGAGTTACTTGCTCATCTAATAAAGCATTAAGCTCGTCGTCTAGCTCATCAACGCTTTGCAATAAATCATCATCGAAAACCCCTTCGTCTTCATCCGTATTTTCAGATAAATCTAGCTGGCTTTCATCATCAGTTAATTCATCTAGTGATGACGGCACTTGAGCGTGGTTATCATCTGCACCTATATCATCGGTATGCTTCGGCTCAAGTTCTGGCTCTGAAAAATCGTTATCAATGAGTAACTCATCATCAAAGTCGTCTTCTAAGCTATCTAATTCACTGCCTGAAAGTGCGTTTGCTAAGTCTTGTTCAGCTTGGCTTGGCTGCATGCCTGTTGCATCACCATCAAGCTCATCTCCCAATAACTCATCAGGAAGATATTGCTGTTGCTCTGTTACATCTAACGTCGCGGGCTTATCATCTGAAAAGTCTATATCATCACTAAGCGTATCATTTACAGCATCATTTTCAGGTTGAGTATCTAAAAGCGGACTCGCTGGTGTTTCTTGTGAATCAAGCGGATCGTCACCTAAATCAACCTCTACCTCTTCAATGTCATCATCAAGATCAACTAACGCCCAATCAGGGTTTTCAACATAGTCTTCGTCTGTAGCCTGCTGTAGCTCGTTGAGTAATTCATCAACACTTTTTAGGGTATCGTCGGTGTACTCTTCCTGTGCATCCTCTGGGTCGAGTAACGTTTCTGAACTATCTGTAAAGTCAGTGTTTTCAAGCAAGTCAGCATCAAGCTCTGGTTCCTCGAGAAGTTCTGGCTCGTCTGCAAGCTCAGGCTCATCTGCAAGCTCTGGTTTTTCTTCGAGTTCAGGCTCTTCTTCGAGCTCTGGTTCTTCTTCAAGTTCAGGTTCTTCTACAAGTTCAGGTTCTTCTTCAAGTTCAGGTTCTTCTACAAGTTCAGGCTCTTCTACAAGTTCAGGCTCTTCTACAAGTTCAGGCTCTCCTACAAGCTCGGGTTCTTCTACAAGCTCGGATTCTTCTTCAAGCTCAGGCTCCTCTTCAAGCTCAGGCTCCTCTTCAAGCTCAGGCTCTTCTACAAGTTCAGGCTCATCTACAAGCTCAGGCTCTTCTCCGAGCTCTGGCTCATCTACAAGTTCAGGCTCATCTGCAAGCTCGGGTTCTTCTACAAGCTCGGGTTCTTCTACAAGCTCTGGTTCCTCGAGAAGTTCTGGCTCTTCTACAAGCTCTGGCTCATCAATAAGTGAAGACGCTAATGTTTCAATATCATCTTCGTCAAAATCTTCCTGTGCATCAGCTAGATCTTCGACTGAATCAGCTAATACGCTATCAATATCTCGCTCTGTATCATTATCTGTTGCTACTTGAGCGGCAGATGAATCTTCAACTTCATCAATTAAGCTGTCTATGTCGTCTAAATCAAAGTCATCGCTTTCTTCAACTAGCGCATCAGCAGGAGCTTCTTCGGTTGTATCGCCGGCTTCATCAATTAAGCCGTCTATGTCGTCTAAATCAAAGTCATCGCTCTCTTCAACTAGCGCATCAGCAGGGGCTTCCTCAGG